>JBDHVF010000063.1:0-17976 GCA_039809605.1 Polyangiales bacterium
GACGCGCCCGCCCCGCCGCAGTGCCGCGGCGACCGCGACGGCGTGATCGCGCGCGCCGAGGTGGCCTTCGCGCCGGGCGTCGAGGTGCGCTACCGCGTCAACCCCGCGGGCACCCTCGCGCTCGTCGCCCCCCACGGCGTCGAGCGCGCCGACGGCACGCGCGCGTGGGACTTCACCGACCGCTCGGGCGCGGTCGTCACGCTCTCGCTCCTCACGGCCGAGGGGCAGTGGTTCGCGCCGCGCTTCCCCGGCGCGCAGTACGCGGCGCGCCTCGACCCTCGCAGCGCGAACCTCGGCGTGTACCGCGCCACGGACGTCTCGGTCGACCTCATGGGCGTCGCGGGCGCGCGCGCGAGCGACGGCACGCTCGTTCGCTACGACACGCCCATCGGGCTCCTGCGCTTTCCGCTGCGCGTCGGCGCCGCGTGGACGGCCGACGCCACCACCGTCGACGCGACGGTCGAGAACACGCCCGTGGCGTCGCGCGACCACTACGAGGTCACCGTCGACGCGCGCGGCGAGGTGCGGCTGCCCGAGCTCACCTTCCCCGACGCGCTGCGCGTGCGCGTCGAGGTCACGCAGCGCTTTCCCGCGGGCCCGGGGCGCAGGCAGATCCAGTACCTCTGGATGGTCGAGTGCTACGGCGAGGTCGCGCGCATGACCTCGCGCGACGGTGAGGTCGACCCCGACTTCGGCATGGCGACGGAGTTCCGCAGGCTGGGTTTGTAGCGCCCGACGACCACATGACAGAGAATGTCATCGCCGGGCTCGCGTCGCGCGCGCCCGCGCGTCGTCGATGCGGTAGACTCGCCGCCACGATGGCACCGCGCAACAAGAGCAAGAACCAGGCGTCGGCGGGCGCGGCGGTCGACGACGCGCCGCCGCGCAACGACGCCACGACGGCGACGGTGGTGGGCGACGACGAGCGCCTCGACCTGACGCTGCGGCCCAAGACCCTCGACGAGTACATCGGCCAGGACGAGCACCGCGAGAACCTCAAGGTGTTCGTCGAGGCCGCGCGCATGCGCAAGGCCCCGCTCGACCACGTGCTCATCTCGGGGCCGCCGGGGCTCGGCAAGACGACGCTCGCGCTCATTCTCGCCAACGAGCTCGGCGTGGCGGCGCACACCACCGCGGGCCCGGCGATCGAGCACAAGGGGGCGCTCGCGGGCATGCTCACCAAGCTCGAGCCGAGGGACATCCTCTTCGTCGACGAGATCCACCGGCTCACGCCCATCGTCGAAGAGAACCTCTACCCCGCGATGGAGGACTTCAAGATCGACCTGGTGACGGGCGACGGGCCGCACGCGACGACCATCCCGCTGAACATCCACCCCTTCACGCTGGTGGGCGCGACGACGCGCACGGGGCTCATCACGGGCCCGCTCCAGAGCCGCTTCGGCATCGTGCTGCGCCTCGACTTCTACACGCACAAAGACCTCGCGCGGATCATCACGCGCAGCGCGCGGCTGCTCGGCACGTCGATCGAGCCCGACGCGGCGCTCGAGATCGCGCGTCGATCGCGCGGCACGCCGCGCATCGCCAACCGCCTGCTGCGCAGGGCGTGGGATTTCTCGCTCGTGGCGCGGCAGACGGAGATCGACGTGGCGACGGCGAAGCGCGCGCTCGACCGCATGGGCGTCGACAACGCGGGCCTCGACGAGATGGACAGGAAGATCCTCGACATCCTCATCCGCTTCTACGACGGCGGCCCCGCGGGCGTGGAGACCATCGCCGCCGCCGCGGCCGAGCCCCGCGACACCCTCGAGGACGTCTACGAGCCCTACCTCCTGCGCGAGGGCTTCATCGCGCGCACGCCGCGGGGCCGCGTGGCGACGCGCCGCGCCTACGAGCACCTGGGCGTAAACCCGGTGCGCACGCCGGGCGGCTCCCAGGGTACGCTCTTCGAGTGATGACCGGACCGAAGAGCACGCAGAGCCCTCCCCGCGCGGAGGCCGGCGCCTCGCGGCGGGTGCGCGACCCCTACGCCGACCTCCTGCGCGACACGCGCGCGCTGCGACGCGACCACGCCGCCGCGCGCGACGCCTGGTACGCGGGCCTCGCGGTCGACCGCAAGGAGGAGTGCCTCTTCGAACTCGAGATGCTGCTCAAGGGCCTCGGGCAGTGGGCCAACACGCGCAACCACCCGTCGACCGGGGGCCGCGACCCGCTGTACGTGCGCAACTTTCGCCCGCAGCTCGCGGTCGCGCGCGCGGTGCTGCGGCGCTGCCACGCGCTCTGCGGCGTGCTCCTCGGCCCGCAGCGGGCGGCCGCGCCGGCCGTCGCGCGGCACCTTCCGCCGGGCTTCACCGACGAGCCCCGCGGCGACCGCGGCGAGGCGGCCGAGACCCCCGAGGCGGCCCTCGAGTCGCTGCGCCAGGCGCTCGCCGTGAGCGCGGAGATCACCGACGGCCTCTTGCGCGTCGACCACGTGCCCTACCGGCTCTTCTACGCGGCCCTCGCGGCGGTGCAGCGCGAGGTGTCGCGCAACCCCTTCTTCAACCCCCTCTTCACCCTCGAGTTCCGCCCCGAGTTCGACCGCGTGCGCGTGCCCGACGTGCTCGACGCGATCCTCTCGGTCGACGGCGAGACGGCCCACCGCCTCGTGGCGCTCGCCTGCGTCGGCGCGCTGCGCCTGCTGCGCATGACGGGGCTCCTGCGCGCCCTCTCGGCCGACCGCTCGGGCATCCCCCTCGCGTGGGCGCTGCTCACGGCCGTGCGCGCCGACGCGCTCGCGCTCGCGCGCGTGCTCGGCGAGCGGGCCCCCGCGATGCTCGCCGACACGCTCGAGCGCGACCTCATGCGCGTGCCCGCCACCGACGTGCGCAACCGCTACGAGGTCGTCGCGCGCGACTGCGAGCGCCTGCGCCGACTGCGCTCGGTGCTGCTCGCGTCGGGCGCGTCGCTGCGCGCCGAGGCCCGGCGGCTCACCGAGGTGCGCGTGCCCCCGTGCGACGCGATGTCGCCGCCCGACGAGGTCGCGGCGGCGTTCGAGGTCGCGTGCGAGAAGCTCCGCGACGCGCTGCAGGGCGTCGTGCTCTCGGTCACGCGCGCGCTGCGCGGCAGCGCCGACCCCGAGCGCCTCTTCGGCGACCGCGCCGCGCGCCGCTCGGCCGCCGAGCGGCTGCGCCAGGGCGCGTGGATGTTCACCGTGGTGACCCGCGCGTTCCTCTCCCGCGCGCGCGCGGCCGACACGTCTGACACGTGGAGCGCGGGGCCCAACCTCGGCTTCGTGGGCGAGTACCTCGCGTACTTCCGCTCGATCGGCGCGGCGCTCGCGCTCGAGACCGACTACCCCCACGCCGAGCGCCTCTCGCAGACGCTCGCGGGGCTGCGCGAGTCCGACTGGATCGACGCGGCGCGCCTCGCGCGCGCCGCCGAGGAGTGCGAGGCCTTCGTGGCGCACCTCCACGACGTGATCGATCGCGCGGGCCGCCGCGACGACCTGCGCGGCGTCGCGCTCGACAAGGCCGCCGCGGGCGAGACGTTGAAGATGTACCTGGGGGCGTAGCGAAGAGGGCGCGAAGCGGGGCGGACGTCGTCGCGGGGACGCCCCGCCGCTCGCGCGGCAGGGCTCACGCGCTGACGGGGGTCACTCCTTGTCGAGCTTGCCCACGAGCGAGAGCTCGAAGGCGGCGCCCATGTACTTGAAGTGCGGGCGCACCTTGAGGTTCACGCGGTACCAGCCGGGCTGGCCCTCGACGTCCTCGACCTTGATGGCGGCCTTGCGCAGCGGGCGGCGCGAGCGCACGCCGGGGGCGGGGTCGTCCATGTCGGCGACGTACTGGCCGATCCAGTCGTTGAGCTCGCGCTCGAGGTCCGAGCGCTCCTTCCACGACCCGATCTGCTCGCGCTGCAGCACCTTCAGGTAGTGCGAGAGCCGGGTCATGATGAACATGTACGGGAGCTGCGTGCCGAGGCGGTAGTTGGTCTCGGCCTCGCGCCCCTGCGGGCTCTGGCCGAAGTACTTGGCCTTCTGGCACGAGTTGGCCGAGAAGAAGCACGCCTGGTTCGAGTCCTTGCGGAAGGTCAGGCCGATGAAGCCCTCCTCCGAGAGCTCGTACTCGCGGCGCTCGGTGAGCTGGCACTCGGTCGGGATCTTCGTCTGGATCTCGCCCATCGCCTCGTACTGGTGCAGCGGGAGGTCCTCGACCGCGCCGCCGGCCTGCGGGCCGATGATGTTCGGGCACCAGCGGTACTTCGCGAACGAGTCGGCCACGCGCGTCGCGAGGGCCACCGCGGCGTTGCCCCAGCAGTAGCGCTCGTGGTGGCCCACCACGTCCTCTTCGAAGTTGAAGGCCTTCACGGGCACCGTGTTGGCGCCGTACGGCAGGCGCAGGAGGAAGCGCGGCATCGCGAGGCCGACGTAGCGCGAGTCCTCGCTCTCGCGGAACGCCTGCCAGCGCGCGTACTGAGGTCCCTCGAAGAGGCTCTTGAGGTCCTTGAGGCCCGGGAGCTTCTCCCACGAGTCGACGCCGAACATCTGCGTCGACGCCGCGGAGACGAAGGGCGCGTGCGCCATCGCAGAGATCGAGGCGACCTTCTGGAGCAGCGCCACGTCCTGCGGGCCCGGGCCGAAGTCGTAGTTGCCCACGATGAGCCCGATGGGCTTGCCGCCGAAGACGCCGTACTCGGCCGAGTACACCGTCTTGTACATGCCCGACTTCACGACCTCGGGGCTGTCCTCGAAGTCGTTGATGAGGTCCTCCTTCGAGCAGTTGAGCATCTCGACCTTGATGTTCTCGCGGAAGTCCACCTGGTCGACCAGGTACTTCAGCGAGCGCCAGGCCGACTCGAGCTTCTGGAACTCGGGGTGGTGCAGGATCTCGTTCACCTGCGCCGAGAGCCTCGCGTCGATCTCCGCGATCATCGCGTCGACGATGTTCTTGTCGACCTTCTCCTGCGCGCGGTTGGGCGCGAGCATCTCGGAGATGAGGTGCTGCACGCCGCGCTTGACCGTGTCGTAGCCCTCGACGTTGGGCTTGATGTTCGCTTCGCTGAGGATGTCCTCGAGCAGCGAGCCCTGCTCCAGCGTCTGCGTCGCGCCTTGCGCTTCACTCTTCAGTTCGGCCATGGTCTTCGTCACCTGTGGTTGGGGTCGTGCGCCAGCGCGCGATCAGCCCTTGGAGCCGTCGCCCAGGCCGAGCTCCTGCATCAGCTTGCCGCGCCCGGTCTCGTCGCCGAGCAGGTTCTGGATCTTCTTGCGGAACGCCGGGACGTTGCCGAGCGGGCCCTTGAGCGCGTTGAGCGCAGACCGCAGCTCGAGGAGCTTGCGCATCTCGGGCACCTGGTTGGCGATGCCCTCGGGCGTGAAGTCCTTCATGCTCTTGAACTTCAGGTTCACGGCCATCTCGGCGCCCTGCTCCTGCGAGAGCTTGTCGGCCACGCCGAGGTTGAGCTCGAGCTTCTGCTCGCCGAGCACCTGGTTGAAGTTGTCCTTGTCGATGTTGATCGGCTTGCGCTCTTCGAGCGTGCGCTCGTCGGGGCGCAGGGTGTAGTCGCCCATCATGAGGATCTTGAGCGGGAGCTCGATCTCCTCCTTGGCGTTCCCGATCGCGGGCTTGTAGACGATGTTCACACGCTCCTTGGGAGCGACGGATCCTTCTCTAGCCATCGTGTTCCTTCCCTTTCGTCAGTCCCATCAGCGGGTGCGTCCGAGCGCTTCGCGGAGGCGCAGCGTTGCCTCCCGTCGCACTCATGCCCCGAGTCTCAGCGCCGTTGCAGGGTCCAGGCGGCAGACGCGATCATACAGCACACCTGCCTCCGGAGGGATAGGCTTTCCACCGCGCCCGAGGGCCCGGTAGCACTGCACCAGCCCCTCGGCCGAAGCCGCCGCGAGCGAGGGCTCCCACACTTCGAGATTGTGCGTGGTCACCTCGCGCTCGAGCCCTTCGAAGACGCCCTTCGCCACGGCGACCTGGTTGAGCGCCAGCGCCACCTGCCCCACCCCGAGTCGGTACCTGAACCTCGCCGCCTCCGAGGGCGCGGAGCTCGCCTTCGCCTGGAGCATCGCGATCGCATCAGCGCCCTTGCCCGCCGCGGCCAGCTTCTTCGCCTCGTTGACCACCGCGGCCTCTTCGCCCGCGCCGCCGCCCCCCTGCTGCACCACGATCACCGGCGCAGCGCCCCCGCCCGCGGGCGCCGCGACGGCGCCGCCACCGCCGCCCCCGCCCGCGAGCACCTCGCCGTCGATCCACGACCGCGTCTGCGCGTCGGCGAAGGGCGTCCCGTCTGCGAACTGAAGCGCCGGGAGCTGCGGCAGGCGCCGCAGCACCACGGCGACCTCCTGCATCAGCTCGGCGCGCGCCTTCGCGTGCGACTCGCCGAGGCCCGCGAGGGCCTGCGCCGAGTAGCGGTGCAGGTCGAGCCAGAAGCGCATCGCGCCCAGGGCCGACTCGGTCTCTTCGACCAGGGCCGCCCACTTCTGGTTGTTGGCGATGGTCTCGATCTGCTTGCGCAGGCCGGGGTTGGGCGGCGGCACCTTCGTCTTGCCCGACGCGTCGGCCGGGGGCGGATCGACGAGGTGCATGTAGAGCCCGATGCGCAGCATGCGGTAGGCGAGCGCCGTCGCGTCGGAGGCGCCCCGCACCGTGGCCGCCGTCGACGCGATCGTCGAGCCCACGCCGCCGAGCCACTGGGTCACCTCCGAGACGTCCGCGGGCGGCGGCGCCGCGGTCTCGGTGGGCGCAGACACGGCCTGCGCGGGGCGCGCGACCACGGGCGGCGGCGCCTGCTGCGCGACGGGCGGAGGCGCGGCCTGTGACGGCTGCGGCTGTTGTTGCTGCGCGGCGGCCTGCTTCGCCGCGTCGTCGGCCTTCGCCTTCGCGGCGGCCTCGGCGCGCGCGCGCTCCTCGGCCTCGGCCTTCTGCTGCGCCTCGGCCTCGGCCCGCTGCGCGTCGAGCTCCTCTTGAGAGGGGCCCGCGTCGAACACGAGGCGCTCGATCATCTCGCGCAGCTTGCCGATCGCCGGCGTCGAGTCGCCGTACTTCTCGCGCGCCGAGGCGTTGAAGCGCTTGAGGATCACCGTGAGGTTGTCGAGCGTGTCGCGGTCGCCGGGCACGGGCGTGTACTGCTTGAGCTGGATCTCGGACTTGTCGAGGAACCACTGCACCGCCGCCGCGCGGCCCTTGATGCGCTTGAGCTCGGGGAAGAGCGTGGGCCAGAAGTTCTCGACGAGCCCCGTGAGCAGCGCGACGCCCTTGAGCAGGCCCTGAAGGTTCTCCTGGCGGTAGAGCGCGTACGCCATCTGCGACGCGATGAGCAGGTCCTTCGACTTCTCCTGCAGGAGCTCACCGCCCTGCGAGACGACCGTGCTCCAGACCTTCTTCCAGTCGATCTTCTCGGTGGTGGGCGAGTCGAGCCTCGCGATCTCGGTCGTGATCGAGAGGTAGCGCTCGTCCTCCTTCGCGCTCGCGCCCGACGGGGCCGCGTCGGAGATGGGTGCGGTCCACGGTGCGGCGAGCTTCAGGATCTCTTCGGCCGACATGGGCATGGCGGTGCGACTCCGGGGAGAGATGAGGTGCGGTGGGGGCGCGAGGATACCTCGACCGGCTCAGTACGCGAGGGTCGAGAGCAGCACTTCGAGAGGCGCCGCGGGCGCCTCGAGCGCCTGGCGGTGGTGGGGCGGAGCCCCGAGCCTCGCGGCCTCGATCGCGTCGGCGCGCGACGTGAGCAGGGGCCAGAGCCACGAGGCCTGGTCCTCGACGCGAGCGAGACACCGGAGGAGCGACGCCTGCGCGGGCCCGAGCGACACGAGCAGCCGCGGCGCCCCCGCCTCGCGCCACACGCAGGTGGGGAGCACCGGCGCGCCCATGAGCCGACGGCGGCAGAGCTCGAGCCACGCGAAGAGGTCGACGTCGCTCGCGATGGGGCAGTCGAGGGTGATGGGCACGCGCGGCGGCCGCGCGCGCGTCGTGTCGCACGCGTCGAGCACGGCCTTGACGGCGTAGTAGTGCGCGCCCGGCGGCGCGTCGGCGAAGAGCCTTCGGAAGAGCTCGCCCGAGGGCGAGGTGTTGAGCACGTGCTGGCAGACCGCGGCGGCCTGCGCGCACTCCGCGGGCGACGGGAGGCGCAGCGAGCGGGCGCGGGCCGCGAGGAGCGCGGCGTCGACGCGGTCGAGGTCGCCCGCGAGGCGCGCGGCGTCTTGCAGAAAGAGGCTGTACGCGGTGGGGTAGCCCGAGTACGCGCCCGCGAGCGTCGAGGGGTCGACGCGCGCGAACACCGCCAGCGGGTACACCCTGCCCACGCGGTCGGCGCTGCGGAGCAGCACGCCCACGAGGGGCCCCGCGCCCGCGCCCTGGTGCATGAAGTACACGGGCTCGCGCGGCAGCTCGGAGCCCGCGCGCGCGAGGGCCTCGAGCGACTCTTGAATCCACGCGTCGAGCGCCTGCGCGGCCGGGTCCGAGGCGTGGATGCGCACGAAGTCCCCCTGCGCGGGGATCTTGCCGTAGACGCCGACGGCGTCGCGGTTCGCTGTGCCGGTGCCCGTGGATGTCATGGGAGGCTCATCGGGCTCCTCGGCGAGGGCGCCGTCGGTGCTCAGTGGTGGCGGCGGTGGTGGCGCGAGGTCGAGGGCGCGCCGCCGGTGGAGGCGACCGCCGCGAGGTTGCACGGGCGGCCGTTGCGCGCGATGGGGTGCGGGGCCGCGACGTTCTCCGCGCGGAAGGGCGCGAGGTAGCGCTCGGCCGTCGCGTCGCGACGGGGCACGCCGAAGAAGGGGTTCTCGCTGCGGGCGGGGCGCACGTCGACGCCCACGTCGATGTTCTGGTCGCGCAGGTGCCACACGACCGAGAAGATCCGCGAGTTGGCGCTGCCGCGCACCTGGCCCACTTCGAAGAGGCGAAAGACGCCCCACTCACCATCTTGCTCGATGGTCTCGTCGATGCCGTTGAGGCCGCGCGCGCGGATGCTGGCGCCGCGCTGACGTCCCGCGCCGGGCCAGGTGAAGCGGTGCCACTCCTCGGGGCCGTTGGTGTAGCGCACCTCGGTGCCGTCGACGGCGAAGGTGATCTCGGCGATCTGCGGCGTGGGGCGCACGCGCACCTCGAACTCGACCTTCGGCCCGGTGGCGGCCTCGGCCTGCGCGCCGGGGCGCGTGTCGGGCGGCGGAAAGAGCACCGTGCTGATGTCCTGCGAGCGGTTGAGGAAGTCCCTCAGCTCGGGGCGGTACATCTCCGAGGTGTCGTGGCCGAGGCGCGTCGAGAACTGGTACTCGTCGCCGACGCGCGGCACGTACTGGGCGAGCTCCTGCGAGTAGAAGCCCCAGAGGTGTCCGTTGGGCTCGCGGTAGAAGAGCGCGACGTCGGCGAGGGCCGCGTCCTGCCCGTTGGGGTTGAACGGGTAGTGCTCGAGGAGCGTGCGGGTGAAGGGCACCACCACGGCGCTGCACCAGCGGTCGCTCCCCGCCCCGCCTAGCGCGCCAAGTGTACGCGACACGGTGAACTCGATCGGCGGCGGGAGGATGTTCCGCAGCACGGGGCGCGACTCGACGCCCGCGTTGCCGATGAGCGACTCGACGCGGGCCTGCGCCGTGGTGATCGACTCCATGAGCGGGTTCGACGCCTCGCGGGGGTTGCCCAGGTACGTGAAGAGCCGGTCGCGCACGAGGGCGAGCTGCTCCTGGTACTCGTTGATGGGGGCGGTGGTGGGCGCCGGCGGGGGCGGCGGCGCGCCCTGGTCGGGGTTGGCGGCGGGCCGCGGCGGCGTCGGGGGCACGCCGAACTCGATGAGCCCGTGCAGCACCGGGTCGCGCTCGACGTCCTCGCGGTGCACGAAGGCGCTCGGGCCCGTGTCGGTCTCGCGCGCGCCGAGGGCGGCGCGGCCGATCGCGCCCGCGGCGGTGCCCGTGCGCGTGCGGTTCAGGCGGTTGTTGATCTCGCGCTCGATCACCCCGAGCGTCGTCTCGGCGGCGGCGTTGGTCGACGCCGCGTCGGGGTCGAGCAGCCGCACGTTCTCCGCCAGCGTGCGGAAGAGGAACGGGTACGCCGACGGCTGCACGCCGCCGGTGAACCACGTGAGCATCGCGTGGGCCTCCTGCGCGTTGGAGGGCTCGCGCACGCGCAGCGTGGCCATGAAGTTGCGCCACTCGGCGATGTACTGCGCGAAGTACTGCGACCGCACGTTGAGCAGCGTCTCGGCCATCTGCCGCGCGCGGTCGACGTTGGGCGCCTGGCCGAGCACCCACGCCTCGCCCACGATCTGCTCGGGCGTCTGCTTGAGCCGGTCGCGGACGTAGCCCTCCCAGCCCGCGCGGGTGAACGCGCCGCGCACGCGGCGCTGCTCCTCGGGCCCGACCTGGTAGACGTTCTCGGGCGAGCGGCCGAGGGCGCGCGTGAGGTTGATGTCGAGGCTCATGGGCTCGACGTCGGAGATGATGCGGTTGAGGGCGATGTCGACGCTCGACGTGCGGTTGAGCACGCCGCGCACGGCGGAGACGGTGCGCTGGTCGCGCGCGAGCGCGAGGCGGGGGTCGTCGTGCAGCAGGTTCGTGAAGAGCTGCGCGTTCTGCTTCATCGCCTCGAGGGTGCGCGCGTCGAGCACGGCGCCCTGCGGGATGCGCGCGGCCCACTCGCGGGCGATCTGGTCCGAGGTGAAGGTGGCGATGTCGCCCTCGAGGGGCGGCTCGTTGCCCTGCCGCGGCTGCGAGAGGAGCAGGTGCAGCTTGAGCACGTCGTAGTACTGCTGCCGGTCGGCGGTGCTCGGGGGGTTGTTGTCGCCCGTGCGCTGCACGAAGCTCTGCATGTCGCGCACGTCGGCCAGGTACAGCGGCGTGATCACGTGCTGCTGCATGGCGCGGGCGTAGAGGGCCGACATCTTCGGGTAGAGCGCGTCGCCCTGGAACATCCCGAAGGTCATGGAGATGGGCGCGTGGCCGTCGTGGTAGCCCTTGAGCTCGGCCACCGTGTTGCGCAGGGGCTGAAGCTCGGCGAGCGTGAGGGGCGTGTTGGCGCGCTGCGCGACGTGGTCTCGAATGAGCTGCGCGGCGTTGTCGGCGCGCGAGACGAGGTCGCGGTTCTCGAGGTACGCGTTCGCGGGGATGATCGAGAGGAGGAACGCGAGGCCGAAGGCGCCCGCGGCGATGTAGTACTTCTGCTTGCGCTGGCGCGAGAGCTCGTCGGGCGAGAGCGCGGCGATGTGCTGGTCGGGGAAGACCACCCGCGCGAACACGTCGCGGAGGAAGTAGCTCTTCTGCTCGGTGGGCGCCTGCGTGGGGGCGGCGGGCGCGGCGGGCAGGCCGAAGCTCGCGCGGAGCTTCTCGGCGAGCTGGTCGATGGGGCGCCCCTCCTGCGTGCCCGAGGTGAAGTACACCCCGCGCAGCATCGACGGGTTGCGCAGGTTGTCGACGCCGAAGAGCGTGTCGAGGAACTCGCCGAGGTTCTGCTTGAGCTGCGCGAACTGCTGGGGGAACTGGTAGACGGCCTCGCGGCGCGGGATGCCGGGCTCCTGCGCGATGCGCTTGAGCATGCGGCCCTCGACGGTCTTGACCATCTCTTCGAAGCGCTCGTTGAAGAGGCCCGAGAGGGCGGTGTCGGCCGGGCGCGCCAGGGGCACGGTGAAGCCCCAGATCTGCCCGCGCTCGCTCTTGCGCAGGTCGTCGAAGAACTCGACGAAGCCCTGCACGAGGTCGCACTTGGTGAAGAGCACGTACACGGGCAGCGTGAGCTGCAGGCGCGCCTGCACCTCGTCGATGCGCTCGCGGCAGCGGTTGGCGATCTGCTCGACCTGCTGCTCGCGCGCGGTGCCGAGCTCGGCGACGTTGACCGCCACGATCACGCCGTTGAGGGGCTTGCGGGGGCGGCTCTTCTTGAGCGTGTCGAGGAAGCTGAACCACTCGTCGCGGTCGTCGTCGTCGGTGGTGTAGCGACCCGCGGTGTCGACGAGCACGCCCTCGTTCGAGAGCCAGAGCTCGCAGTTGCGCGTGCCGCCCACGCCCTTCACCCCGCCGCCCGTCTGCGCGCTCATGTACGGGAAGGGGATGCCCGAGTTGCGGAGGGCCGTGCTCTTGCCCGCGCCGGGCGGCCCGATGATCACGTACCAGGGCAGCGCGTAGAGGGCGTCGACGCCCGACTTGCCGAGGCGCGAGCTCTTGAGCGCGCCGATGGCGCGGTTGAACTCGGCCTGGATGGCGCGCACCTCGGCCTGCTGCTCGGGGCGCACCGAGCGGGCCTGCTCCTCGGCCTGGGCGTTGAGGGCCTTCTCGATCTCGCGCGCGGCCTTGCGCGCGCGCAGGCGCCGCCAGAGCCAGATCGTGAAGAGCACGAAGAGGACCAGCAGCGTCGCGAGGATCGCGAGGATCCACGGCAGCTTGAGCACGTAGACGACCGTCCAGGCGATCGCGATGACGATGAAGGCGATGATGTACTTGAGCACGGGATCTATGCCTCTCCCTCGGAGCGGGGGCGCTCAGGTCTGCGGGCCCACGAGCTGGGCGATGCGGTCGAGCACGGACGAGACCTCGTTGCTGAGCGAGATGCGAAGGGCGACGTAGAAGACGAGCGCGATGACCACGGCGCCGACCGAGAGCGCCACGATGGGGAGGGCCGCGCGCGAGCCCGACACGGCCTCGCCGGGCGGGCGGTCGCCGTGCTGCGAGAGCTGCTCGGGGCCGAAGAGGTTGGCGCGCTGAAGGTCCGACGCGAGCCGCTCGATGATGGCCTGGAGCTGCGCCTCGCCGCCCTGCACCCTGAACTTGCCCTGAAAGCCCAGCACCAGGCACATGTAGTAGACGCGCACGACGTCGAGGCGGCGCGCGTCCTGCCGGTGGGCCTCGAGGCGGTCGAAGAACTGCTCGCCCGCGACGTTGGTCTGAAAGAGCGCGAGCTGCAGCGGGCGCGAGAGCCAGAACTGCCGCAGCGCCGGCGAGCCGTAGTACACGGCGATCTCGTCGGCGAGCGCCACGATGGCGAACGACATCTCGAGGATGTCCTCGCGCGGGAGGTTCATGTCGAGGCCGCGGCGCTGCATGTTCTCGATGAGCGAGCGCATGCGCTGCTGCACCGTCTCGGGCGGCGGCTGCGCGTTGGGGTCCGTCCTCCGCAGCTGGATGAGGAAGTTGAAGCAGTCCGCGGTGAGCTCGTCGATTCGGTCCATGTCCGCTTTGTTCCTGTGCGGGGAGTGTCGGCCTTACTGCACGGTCGCGGCGCGCGGGATCGCGAGGAGTTCGAGCTGGATCTGCGACGGGTCGTACGGCGGCGGGAGGTAGATCGCGATGGTCCGCTCGCCCTCGACGTTCTGCCAGTACTGCCCCGTCTGCTGCAGCGCGAAGTAGAGCACCCCCGCGCGCGCGGGGATCTCCGAGGGCGGGCGGTACTCGACCTTGATGGGCACGCCCGGCAGCGCCGACGCCACGATGTCGGCGATGTTGCCCCACGAGGCGATCTTCGAGATGGCCGGCACCTGCATCGCCGTCTGCTGCTCGGGCTGGTTGGTGCGCAGCGTGAGGAAGTACGTCGCCCCGCGCATGAGCCGCTCGTCGTCGAGGCGGCCGAAGTGCAGCCCGTCTTCGCGCGACTCGAGGTTGACCTTCACGAACCGGGGCTTCTCGATCACGTTGAGCAGCCGGATGATCTCGGCGATGAGCTCGCCGAACGTGGTCGCGAGGTCGGTGTAGTAGAACTTCGGGAGCTTGGTGGGGTCGGCCCCGACCGCGAACGACGCGAGCTGACCGGCGAACTGCGAGAGGAGCAGGTACGCGTCCTCGGGCGACGTGTCGGCGCGCTCGATGAGGTGGTTGACGATCGGGATGAACGCGTTGATCGAGTAGAACTTGAGGAAGCTCGTGACGTCGCCCTCGCGCACCTCGATGAGGGCGTTGTCGCGGTGGCGCTGCTTCTCAGCGAGCGAGCGCTGCGCGCCGGCCATCACCTGGATGAGCTGCCGCAGGCGGTTCATCAGCCACGGCGACGCGCCGATGCGCCGGACGGGCGGGATGTACTCCTGGCGCACCGCGAGGGCGCCCGAGGCGTCGCGGTAGATCTCCGCGATCTTGACGGTCTCGAAGTCGTCGCGCGACTCGTTGCCGAAGAGCACGGTGACGTGGCGCTGCGCGAAGCCCACGGTCACGTCGGCGGCGCCGCCCGAGGGGCCGCCCGCGGCGTCGACGACGACGCGCGCCGAGGTGAAGAAGCGCAGGCCCGCGGTGGGGTTGGCCGCGCCCGAGATGGCCGGCGCGCCCTCGCGCTCGGTGGGCACCGCGAGGAAGACCTCGAGGAACTGCTGCGTGGGCTTGAAGTGCCCCTCGACGGGGCGGTTGGCGGGCACCTCGGGGTGCGTGCCGTCGAACGCGAGCGGCAGGCCGTCGGGCAGCACGCCCTCGAAGCGCTGCACGCGCACCTGGCCGGCCACGAGCGCGCGCTCGTCGAGCTCCACGGCCACCACGCCCCAGTCGTAGGGGAACAGCGCGCCGAGGCGCGCGCCGACGTAGCCCTCGTGGTAGCGATCGAGCTGCTGGAGGTGCTGCGGGGACATGAACATCCCCTCGGACCAGATCACGCGCTGCGGAACCTTCATGCGAGACTCTCGATGCTCCGGTGGGTCAGCGGGGCGAGGGCGGCCTTGAGCTGCGGCGCGCTCGGGGCGCTGGGCGCGCTCGGGGCGCTGGGCGCCGAGGGCATGCTCGGGGCGCTGGGCGCGCTCGGAGCGCTGGGCGCGCTCGGGGCGTTGGGCAGCGACGGCGCGTTGGGCACGCTCGGGGTCTGCGTAGGCACCGACGGGGCCTGCGGCGCCGAGGGCAGGCCCGGCAGGCGACCCGGCAGGCGGCCGCCGTCGGGATGGTCTTCGCCGGGGTCGGAGCCCATGGACTCGATGTAGTAGTCGTCGAGGAAGAAGAAGTACCGCGGCTCGCCGCGCGCGCCGAGGGCGCCGCCGTCGACGCCCTGCTCGGCGGCGCAGCTCACGTCGCCCGGCGGCGGCGGCAGCTCGTAGATGGTGCGCCACGACTGGCCCGAGGGGTGGCGAAAGATCGCCACGGCGACCACGTGCGTGACGCCGTCTTCACGGCGGAACGCGCGCGCCACGCGCTGCCCGGGGTAGAGGTAGAGCACGTCCTTCTTGACGATGTCTTGCCCGAGCGTCTCGCGGTCGGTGCGCCAGATCTGTTCGAACTCAGACTCCTCCATGTTGTGGGGCGCCTTGAGCTGATAGACGCGCACCTCGACGGGCAGCGGCCGGCCGTCGTCGTTCGGGTTGAGGTGGTCGCCGCCGCGAAGGACCATCTGGATGTTCTGCGGCAGCCTGCACAGCCCGCCGGAGCGCACGTTGACGGGTTGCGAGCTGCTGCACTGCGAGAGCGCGGGCGACGCGAGCGCGAGGCAAAGGAGCACCCGACGCAGACCGTGTTGAACCTTCGGAGTGAACACGTGAACCGACCTCTGCCCCATCGTTGGGTCTTCGACCGCCGACCACCGCCGCTGCGCAGAATCCACTGCCCGGCACGGCACCGCCGGGGCCACGAGGCAGCATCGCATAGGCGCGTTCGGCGAATCAACAGTTCAACCGTGGCGTACGCGGCGCTCGCCCCACGCGCTCGGAGCTCTCGCCGCGACGGCGCGGAGCGAGCGAGAGGAGGTCTTCGCTTGACACCTCGCGCGCGCGGCCGATAGAACGCTCGCGCGCCGCGTTTGCGCCGCGACGAGACCTCATGGGACGTGGACTGCTAAGCCGCCTCACCGCGACGAGCGTGAACGAGGCGCGCCCCCTCAACGAGCTCGAGTCGATCGTCGAGCACCTGCGCGCGCTGCTCAACACCCGTCAGGGCGAGGCGCCGACGGCGCCCGACTTCGGCGTCGTCGACTTCACCGACCTGGTGCACAACTTCCCCGAGGCGATCCAGACGCTGCAGCGGTGCATCCGCACGACGATCCTGCAGTACGAGCCGCGGCTGAAGAACGTGGTGGTCCAGCACGTGCGCGACGACGAGGTGCTCGTGCTCAAGTTCCAGATCACCGCGCAGCTCCAGAACAAGGGCGGCCGCAGCGGCGGCTCGGTGCGCTTCGAAACCCAGCTTCGCGCGGGCGGCCACGTGAGCGTCCGCTGACCCGGCACACCCCTCATGCACACGACCCAGCAGACCCCGACGCGCCGCGTGGCGGGCGTCACCGTGCCCCTCTTCTCGCTGCGCACGAGCGCCTCGTGGGGCCTCGGCGAGATCGGCGACCTCGCGCCCTTCGCCCGCTGGATGCGCGGCGCGGGCGTGCGCCTCGTGCAGCTCCTGCCGCTCGGTGAGGTCGCGGGCGGCGAGACCTCGCCCTACTCCGCGCTCTCGGCCTTCGGCATCGACCCGATGTACATCTCGCCCTCGCGCGTCGACGACCTGCCCGCGGGCGAGTACGCGTCGCTCCTCGGCGACGACGGGCTGCGCACGCTCGAGTGGCTGCGCGCGCAGCCCGCGGTCGAGTACGAGGCCGCGCGGTGGCTCAAGAGGCGCGCCCTCGACGCGGCCTTCAGGCGCTTCGTCGCGCGCGGCGGCGAGCGCGACGAGGCCTTCCTCGCGTTCTGCGTCGAGCAGCGCGCGTGGCTCGACGACTACGCGCTCTTCCGCGCGCTCAAAGACGCGCACGAGCTCCGCGCGTGGTGGGAGTGGCCCGAGGGCGTGCGCGACCGCCACCCCGCCGCGCTCCTCGAGGCGCGCGCGCGCCACGCCGAGGGCGTGCTGAGGCACAGGTACGTCCAGTGGCTCGCGCACGCGCAGTGGGCCGAGGCGCGCGAGGCGCTCCGGAGCGTCGGCGTCGAGGTGATGGGCGACCTGCCCTTCATGGTGGGACGCGACAGCGCCGACGTGTGGGCCAACCGCGGGGAGTTCCGCGCTGACGCGTCGGTGGGCGTGCCGGGCGACCAGTTCGACCCCGAGGGACAGGAGTGGGCGCTGCCCCCCTACGACTGGAAGGTCATGCGCGCCAACGGCTTCCGCTGGCTGCGGCGGCGCGCGCACTACGCCGGGTCACTCTACGACCGCTTTCGCATCGACCACCTCGTGGGCTTCTACCGCACGTACATGCGCCCGGTCGACCGGCTGCGCGGCCGCGACGGCAAGCTCCTCCCGGGCTTCTTCGACCCGCCCGACGAGGCGTCGCAGAAGGCCCACGGCGAGGCCGTGATCGGCGCCATGATCGAAGCCGCGCGCGAGGCCGGCGCGGGCCTCGTGGCCGAAGACCTCGGGTCGATCCCCGACTACGTGCGCCCCTCGCTCGCGGCCATGGGCGTGCCCGGCTACAAGGTGCTCATCTGGGAGCAGGAGCACGGCGTGTTCCGCGACCCCGCGCGCTACCCCGCGCTCTCGGTCGCGTGCTTCGGCACGCACGACACCGCGCCCGTGGCCGCGTGGTGGGAGGCGCTGCCCGCGTGGGAGCGCGAGGCCGTGTGCCGGCTGCCCGCGATGGCCGCGCGCGGCGGCGCCTCGCTCGGAGTCCGCTTCACGTCCGCGGTGCACGAGGCCCTGCTCGCGCTCCTCCTCGGGTCGAACAGCGAGCTCGTGCTCCTCCTCATGCAAGACATCCTCGGGGTGCGCGACCGCATCAACACCCCCGCCACCGTCGGCCCCCACAACTGGACGTGGCGCCTCCCCTCGCCCGTCGAGGAGCTCTCCTCCGACGAGCGCGTGCGCGCCACGCTCGCGACGCTGCGCGCCGAGGTCGAGCGCTCAGGGCGCTGAGTAGAGCGCGAGGTCGTAGAGCGCCGTCCACACGTAGCGGTCGCCCGTGACGTGCGCGAGCGTCGCGAGCCCGCGCGCGCCGGCGCCCCGCACCTCGCTCGTGACGCACAGCCCGAGCCCGTTGCGCCGCGCGAGCGCGAGGGCCTCGTCGATGTCGCGCACCTCGACCACGCGGTGCGAGGGCGCGCGGTAGCGCATCCACGTGCCGAGCTGCCCCGTCGCCACCAGCGTGCGCCGCGGGTCGCATCGCAGCGCGACCGCGTCGGCGAGGGCGACGGCCGGCGGCGCCACGCGCGACTGCACGCGCAGCAGGCGCATGGACTCTGCGG
>JBDHVF010000064.1:0-17802 GCA_039809605.1 Polyangiales bacterium
CGGCTACCGAAGGGGGTCTCTTTCGCGGAAACCCTTTGTTTTCAGCAGAAACAAGGCGGGGTGGACGGGACTCGAACTCACGAAAATGCGCAAACGCTCGCGAGGGCTCGCGCAGATTCGGCTGGAATTCCGGTCGTTCCGATGGACGGCGGCGAGTCCTCGCGCAGCGACGCGCAGGGGGCGCGTAGTATCGTAGTAGACGCGCGAAAATCGCTTGCATCGCAGGCTTCGGAACAAGTCGACGGAGCGGCGGCGCCGCCCGAGGCCGCGCTCGTCGTGGCCGACGAGACGACTCCGAAGGCCGTGGTGATCGAGGCCGTCGAGAACGCCCTCCACGCGTTCGGGGTCGGGCGGCTCGACCTGGCCTTCGAGCATCTGCGGGATCTGCTCGCGAAGCTGCGGGGTGGGTGATCGAGAGGTCCCCGTAGGTGGGGCCCTATGCTTCGGAATGGAGGTATCATGCACGTGGACATCGAGCGTCTCGTAGAAGATCTGCGCGAAGACATCATGGAGGGGGTACGCCTCGGCCTCGTATCCGGGACCCTGCCTCGGGAGATGATCGTGATGCTGCTCGACACCGGCGCGAGGATCGGCACCGATCCTCGACCGCTCGTCTTCACGGTCGAGCGCGAGGCGATCGACTGGATGACGGACCCTGCGACCTACTACATCGAGATCCTGCGTCGAGGCGCGCGCCCCTCGGTCGATCCGGGCCTTCTGCGTGCACGCGCGCTGCGCATTCTCCGGGAGAAGTTCGGCGCCCAGCTCGATCGCGACGTCGACGCCGAGACGCTCGTCATCTGCGTCGTGGTCGGTGATCGCACGGCGGTCGTGGATCAGCGGATCTCCGGCGACTCGCTCAACTGAGCCACGGCGCCCGAGGCGTGCGCGACTTCGGCCCGGCGGTTCCTGCTCCGCCAACCGCCGCAGGACACGCAGCACCATCCCCGGCCCTCGACGCACCCCAACACCAGCACGCCACGTCCGCACGCCGGGCAGGCGAACCACCGCCGCGCCCCGCGCACTGCGCCGGCCCCACGGCCAGTCGACAGCGCGACTTCGCACGTCGCGCCCTCGTGCGAGAGCCGCACGGTCCTCATCGTGCGCCACACGCGCGGCGGGAACCAGAGCCGCGCCTGTGCGATCGAGATGCGCACGACATCGTCACGGTACGTCATGCCCGTCTCGCGCCCCGGCCGCGATGTTCACCGCGCCCACCTGCCCGATCGCGACGTTGACGGCGGCGCGGCGCCCGGCCGTGCACGCGAGCCGATGCTCGGCCATCAGCAGCGCGAGCTGTCGCGTCTCGCCGAGGAGCACCCTCTGGAGGAGCGTCACGTCCTCGGCGTCGCGCCGCTTGAGGCACTCGTCACGCTTCGACTCCAGAATCAAGCATTTCGCGCGCGTCAGCGCGATGGCGCGCGCGAGCATGCGCATCCTCGCGTCGTCACGGTCGTCGCGGTCGTAGAGCGCGTTCGCCCACTCGGTGATCTGGTTCCGCAGGGCGACGGCGGCGCCGGGCGTCGCGTTCACGAATGAGTCGAGCGCGAGGAGGTCGAGCGACGACAGGCCGAGCCGCACGTTCGTCGTGCCGGGCGCAGCGCTCTCACTGTAGGCGATGCAGTGTCGAATCTCGCCGTGATCCGTCATACCTCGAAGGATAGGTCGCCCCACGGCGCCCACGTTTTACGACGTAAAACGCACACGACGCCGGGCCGAGCACGGACCGCCCCGAGCTCCCGCGAGAGCGGGGCGGGGCGCGCCTCGCGATCGTCGTCGTCACGCGTCCGCTCGGGCGAAGGCTGCGCGGTGCCGCTCGAGCAACTTCTGCGAGAGCGCGTATCGAACGGGCTCGTCGAGGCGACGGCCCGCGCACTTGAAGAACCGCTCGACGTCATCGCGAGTGAAGGCGTCGCGCAGCCGGCGCCCGACGACGAGGCGGTGCTCCTCGTCGAACGTGATGAGCTTCTTGTCGAACGCTGCGTCGTGGAGGCGGTTCAAGGCGATGCCGTTCGCCGCGTCGAGCCGATGCGCCTCGTCGCTCGCCCACGGCACGATGTGGCTCGCGTTGAGCAGAGCCGGGTGCGTGATGCCCGTGAGGGCACAGCGCCCGTTGAAGTTCGCGAGCACGACCCGGCGGAAGTAGTCCTGGCCGAGGCGAACGCGCCGCTCCGCCGTCGTTTCGGTGCGACGGCCCGCGCCGCCCGCGCCACCTTCGTCGCGCGGGCCGGGCGCGCGTCGTTCCACGCGGGCCTGCCACAACGCTTCGCTCTCGGGCGCCACCTCAGCGTGGTGCTTCTCGAACTCGGCCCACACCTCGGCGTCGAGCGCGCTGGCCCCTTCGAGGCCCTTCACGCCGCGCGCTGCCTCGTGTGGGTCGAGCGAGGTGAAGTTGTTGAGCTTCATCGCGACGCTCGACGGCGTACGCCCGAGCACGCCCGCGAGCTCGATCACCTGCGGGTTGCGCGCGTGCTGCTGGCCGAAGGGGATGCGCGCGTAGAGGTGCAGCACGAGCAGGAGCTCGTCGCGGGTCCATCGGCGGCGCTCGCCCGGGGCCACCGGCCGACGGTACCAGGTTCGTTGCCCACGCGAGCGGTTCGACGCGTGGCGCACGGATCGGCAGCGCGTTACCTTCGTGCGCGGAGAGGGTGAGAAAGGACCGTGGATCCCGTGCACGTCATCGAGAAGATCGACCGTCTCGGAGAGGTGTCGCCGTGGCCCGACATCTACGCCGGGATCGACGAGGTCGGGGTTGGCAGCATCGCGGGGCCGATGGTCGCTGCGGTCGTCGTGCTGCCTCCCGCCCACGGCGTGTCGCAACTGCCGATCGACAGCAAGAAGCTGAAGCCCGACGCCATCCAAAGGGTCGCCGCGTTGATCGAGCCCGTTGTGAGGTTCGCTTGGGTCGGAGCGGTCGACGTGCAGGGGATCGATGACCTCGGAGCCGAGGGGGCGCGCGTGTGCCTCTGGCGCACGGCCGCCGCCGCCGTGCGCGACGTGCTGCCGAAGATCCCGATCGTACTCGACGGTACTGATCCCATCCCCGGCATCGACAACCAGCGCGCCATCGCTGCGGCGGACAGTACCCACGACGCGGTGTCGGCAGCGGCCATCCTCGCGAAATCCCGGTGCGACCGCATGATGGCGGAGCTCGACGCAATTCACCCCGGCTACGGCTTCGCCAAGCACAAGGGCTACGGCACGAAGGAGCACTACCTCACGTTGCAGAAGCTCGGCCCCAGCCCCGCCCACCGAAGCAGCGCCGCGAAGGCGATGCGGAAGTCGGTTCCGCAGGAGGAGCGTGACCTCCCGCTCGAGGAGCTACAGCGGATGCTGCGCGACGTCGCCCCGGTGCTGAAGTCCCACCCCGAGGTCACTGACGAACTGAGCCTCGGGCTGCTGCGAGACATGTGGAAGATCGTCGTCGTGAAGAACGAGCGCCCATCTCCCCGGGCGCAGTTCTTCATCTGGAAGCGGCACGAGCAGATCATGAAGCTCGCGGGCAAGAAGGGATTGCGCGCGTAGAAGCGCGCCTCCGCCCGAGTCGACGAACGCTCGCAGGACCGAGGTGCGCGTCGCCCCAGCGCGTCACGCCTTGAGCGCGTGCACGGCCTCCGCGAAGTCCCGCAGGTCGGCGACGAGGCGGTCGACGTCCAGGCACGCGATGGGGATCATGGGTGTCACCTGCCCGTCGTCCTCGACGTCGATGAGGCGCGACGCGAAGTGCGCGTGGATCTCCGCCTTCGTGATCACGCCGCCGTGCGAGGTGAGCCGGGTGCCCCGGTGCAGGAGCCACAGCTTGCCTTCGGGGCCGCGCGCGAACGTGCCGTTGATGCGCCGGTCCGGCGTCCCGCGCGTGTCCGGAATGTTCACCTCGACCACGGGGCAGATGCGAGGGTGCGCCGCGCTGAGTGCGATCAGGACCGGCGTCCGGCCGTCCCAGTGCCCCTCGTCGCCTACCGCGACGGCCAACGCCTCCTCACCGTCGCGGCTCCACGTGGGGATCCCGGTGCGCGCGTTGCCATGCCCCGGGAAGCTCCAGACGACGCGCTCCTCCCTCGGCAGCGCCGCACGCACGGCGTCGCGGAGCCGCGCGAGCGCGCCGCGAACCTCAGCCCTCGCCGTAAGCACGCGCATCGCACACCCGCCGGTCACGACGCGGCCTGCGCCCGCTGGTGGTCCCAGATCTGGTGGTCGAGGAGTCGCGGTGTGAGTGTCGGGAACCGCCCCTGCAACCGAGCGCACGCGCCGACGAGCAGCGCCGCCGCCTCGGCCACGCCCACCTCGCGCCCGAGCGCGGCCGCGAGGAAGCGGAGCACCATGCGGTCGGGCTTGATGACGTCGTCCGAGCCCGCGAGCATGAAGAAGTATTGCAGCGAGATGCCCGAGCGCTGCCCGGGGATCGCCAGCACGCCCGCCTCGAACGCCGGGTTCGCGAGCAGGCGAGGCACGTCCTGGAACCGCTCGACCCCCTGGTCGCGCACGACCGTCGCGAAGCGGAGCACGGCGTCGGCCTTGAGGATGCCCGTCTGTGTCGACGTGCGTTGGTGGTTCTTGAAGACGTCGTCGGCGAACGTCCGCGCGCCGAGGCGTTGCATCTCCCCGATGAAGGCGCTCATCGTCAATTGGGCTTCGGGCGAGGGGAGGGTCGAACGATCCGCACGGAGCTTCGGCGTGCTCGCATGCTCGCAGAACCGAGCGACGACGTTCCGCACGCCCTCGTAGCGCACGCCGATCGAGTACACGGCGTCGATCACGCAGAGGGGGAGGCTCCCGTAGAAGTATTCGTCCCCGAGCTGCTTCGAGGACAGGGGCAGTTCTCGCTCGCACGCGGCGGTGAGTGACGCGACGTCGCCTGGGTTGATCATCGCGCCGAGGATATGGAAGGTGAGCGCCTGCGTGCCAGAGCTTCGCGTACCCGAGGGCGCCGCTCGGGCGCGGCGTGCGAGCTACGCGGGGTTTGGGAGCGCCTTCAAGCGCTCGGTGAGGCGGTCGGCTTCGCGCCAGAGTGCGTCGATGTCGCCGACGTTGAGGAGGCACGCGTCCCAGTCGGTTCTTGTATCGAGCGCCGTCTCGGTCCAGTGCAGGCCGCCGGGCGGTAGCGGCTGCGCAGGGCGCTCGACCCGCCACAGGATCCCCCCAACCGCCCGAACCGCGTCGAGCTCCGCCGGAAGGCGGATGTCGGGGGTGACGACGTGGTGCCCGAGGAAGCGATGGCTCTCGACGGCCCGCAGCCAGAGGCGCGTCAACGCCTCGGGGTGGCAGCCCCGCAGGGCGTCGCCGAGCTTCTGGTAGAGCTGCCGAGGCGTGAGCTCCCAGCGGGCGTCCACGACGTTGCGATCCGCGCCCCAGAGCTGCTCGCGGTCGAGGTCGAACGCGCGCCCCGTGAGCTCCTTGAGGGGGTCGGCGATCGCAACGCGGACGAACTGGTGGCGCGTCACCAGCCGCTCCGCGAGGGTGTCCTTCCCGGCGCCCGAGCGGCCGGCGATGCCGATGAAGAGCCCGGTCATGTCGTCGCCTCCAGAAAGCCGCGCACGCTCAGCTCGAGCGCCACGTCGACGGCCAGGTCACCCACGCGGTTGACGTCACGGAGGCGCTGCTGCGCCTGACGCGCGACCACCTTGAGTTCAACGTCGCGTTGAAACGTGCCGAGGTCGCGGGCGAAGACGACGGCCTGCGCCCGAGCGATCGCCGTGATCGCCGCGCGACGCCGAGCGAGCGGTTCGTTCGCGTCCTTCGCGACGCGGAAGAGGTACTCGGCGATGACGTCTCGCACGCGCGCATCGAGCTCCGGGCCCCGGGGAGGCTCGCGGGAGAGCAGCGGCGGCCCGAGCATTGCGCGCCACGGTGCGAGTGACCACTCCTTCGTGCGCAGCATCGGGCCGACGAGGCGATGGAGGTGTTCGCGCTGCTTCTCTCGCCCCCACCCGTGTCCGTGGAAGAGCCCGTGCCCGTGAATGGTCACGATGTCGGCGAGGTTGTATCCGTGCGGCGCCACGAACTTGTCGAAGTAGCCGTGTCCCGGCTGGCCGGGGCGGGTGTTCACCCAGTCGTCCCACCGCACGAGCGCGTCGATGGCCTCCTCACGCGTCTCCTCGAAGCGCGCGAGGAGAGCGATGCCACGCATTCGTACTCTGGGCTCATTGCTATCGAGCGCCCCCCTCGCCGCGGAGAGTACCCCAACGGGCGCCTCTCGACCGTCGTGGAGAATCGCGAAGGTCACCTCGAAGTACTCGTCGAGGTACTGCGACGGCGTGATCGCTTCGATCAGGTTGAGGTCTCGCGGTCCGAGCGAGGTGCGCGGAACGCTGCCGAGGCGACTCAGCGCGATCCACCGGTAGGGATCGAATACCCTCTCCAAGCCGTACGACCTCAACAGCCCCGTCGGGCGGCGGAAGTAGCGCGTCTGGGGATCAGGCTCGGGCCGGCGAAACGCCTCGTCGAGGAGCTCGTACGCGAGGTCCGGCATCTCATCGGAGAGGTGCGCGGCCAGATGGAAGACGTACTCGTCCGAGCGATGTCGCACGACCCGAAGCAGGATCTCGGGCCATCGCGCGAGTTCGTGGCGTGACGGTGCGAGCGATACGGCCACGTCGAGAAGCACCGGCTCCCACCGTACGCGCGTGATCTCCGGGAAGTCCGGGGGCGTGAACTCCTTGCGTGCGGCGGCGAGCAGCGCGCGGAAGGGGGCGAACTCGGGAGGCTCGCCGGTGGTCGGCAGCGCATCGAGGAGTTGCCACACCGCCGCGTTGATGCCCTCGCTGTCGAGCGGATGCGCACGATAGACGCGCGAGGAGGCGTCGCCGAAGCGTGCGACCCACTGCTCCGCCGCCAGCGCCAGGAGCTCGGGGCGCGTGCCGTAGACCTTCACCAGCGCGACCGCGAGCTGGGACGGGTCCGTGTAGTGCCGGAACAGTTCATCGAGCTGCATGTCACGCCTCGCGCCTGGGCAGGAGCGGCAGCCGCCGCACCGAGAGCGCTCCGCCACGCGCCTCGAAGACGTCACGATCGTACCCGCCCACGGCCTGCAAGGCGGCCTCGAACGTCGTGTCCGGCAGGGGCCGGCTCCGCACGTGTCTCCCTCCCTGGTGCTGGAACAGGCGGCCGCTCGGGTCGACCATCACGTACGAGGAAGCGATCGTGTCGGCGGACTCGGGCTGCACCCAGATCCCGTCCCGTTCCAGGGCACGGTGGCGGTCGACGAAGCGCGCGAACTCCTCCCTGGACACCGCGAGCTCCTGCGCGCGCTCTGCGTTCTCGCCCTCGACCGAGACGAACTGGAGCAGCTTGAACTTGTCGGGGCGGAGGCGGCGGCACAACGCGGTGAGGTCCGCGTCGAGGTTGAGCTGCGTGACGACCGTGTTGAGCTTGAGGCCGCTTCCCGCCGCGCGAACCCGCGCCGCCGCCGATTCGATGTGCTCGACGTAGGAGCGCCCCGACGGGCCGATGCGGCCGACACGCGCGTTCCCGGCGTCATCACCTGCGTCGATGCTGAGCGCGACCACGTCCATGACGGCGAGCAGCTCCGCCGAGAGCCTCGCACCGTTGGTCACGATGCTGGTCAGGAGCCCGAGTTCGCGCGTGGTTCGTGCGATCCCGACCATGTCGGGGTGCAGCGTCGGCTCTCCGCCGGAGAAGTTCAGCCGACGGACGCCGGCCGTCGCGAGCGCGCGCGCGATGGCGCTCCACGCTGCGAGCGGAAGCGTGCGCGGCTTCTCGGGGAACTGCCCGTAGCAGTAGTGGCAGCGCAGGTTGCAGCGCGGCCAGAGGTGGACGTTGACGGTCTCGGGGATGGGCAACGGGTTGGACACGGGCGCCTCCAGTCCGACGCCCCTGTCGGCACGTGTCTGACGTTGAACGCGATGACCCCCCGCACTCCCGCCCGATATCGCGCCGCGCGCCTGCCGCCCCTTCCCCCGGGCGTCGGTGCAGGGCAGGGCGTACACGGTCGCGTGCGACACCGTCGCGCGGTCTGGGCCGCGCGTTTGGTTGCACGAGGCTTTTTGCGCACGATCGTTCAGTGCCCGAAGGCCCCGCCCGCTGGAAAGCATCGGCCGAAGCCGACACCACGTTCCACTGGATGCGCACGGCAAGGGTGAGATCGTGTTTCGCGAACGTCAAGCGAAAATGTCGGTCGCGCCCCGCCTCGACGGTCCTCCATCAGGGCGAGCGCGCTGCGGAGCGTCTACCACCCAGGCTCCCCAACCGAAGCGCAAGCTACGGCTCCGAGAACGCGTAGCGCACGGGCTCGTCGCGTCGCCGCTCCCGCGCAAGCGAGGAACGACCGATCATTGATCGCGATCCGTGGCCGCAGGAGGGGCCTCCGGCAACGCGAACGTGCCCCGAGCGAGGCAGGCCGCGCGGTCCGCGCAGAGATCGTAGGCCCCCTCGCCTTCTGTGTCTGTCTGCAATTCGCGGGTGAGGCCCTTGCGCACCAGCAACGACCCCTCGGTGTCGCTCGGGAACACCGCCTGCGAGCTGCCGCGAGCCCGCGTCACAGCGTCGTCGAGCCGCAGGTCGCGCTCGCAGTAGGCGCACGACTCGCTCTGACGGCGCGCCCCGTGTTCCATGTGGAACGATCGCGCCCACGGCATCGTGACGCGCGGGCGCGGGTCTCCGTCCGGGTCGTCCTTGCACGGGCTCGCGAACACGCGCTGTCGATGCTGCCGGCACATCTCGAAGAAGAGGTTCTCTACCTCGAAGAAGGCGCGGATCACCTCGTTCGCGAATCGCAGCGGGATGACCAGGCGCGTATCTCCGTGTTGGAGAAGGCCCTGTCGCTCATCGAATCGGACGCCGGGCAGCGTCTGCCGGCGATACCCCTGACGCAGAGAGCCCCCCGACCAGCAGAGGTAATTGATGAAGCACTCCGCCCACCCCTCGGCGTCCGGCTCGCTGTCGCTGCCGTACGCGTGGATGTACGACAGGCTGCTGGAGGGCGTGAAGACCTCATCGATCAGCCTGCCGTCGGGCGTGTCGATGCGAAGGTTCACGCCCGTGATCTTGCCGCTGTCCTCGCGCCGCGCCTCGACCTGGAGCGCCCAGTTCATGCGTCATCGTCACCCGTCCGACAGGTCCGCACAAGGTTGTCCTCCCACGGAATGACGCGTCCCGGGAGGTCACAGTGCGCGTGCGCTCTCACTCTCCGCAACGCGACCTACACCCCCACGAACAGCCCCGCCCCCACCGCGTCGTGGAACTGCCGCGCGAGCTCCGTCGCGAAGCGCGCGTCCTCGACGAGCACGCCCGCCTCGATGTTCCGCGCGTGCCCACGGTCGGTGAAGTTCGCCGAGCCCACGAGCGCCCTCGCGCCGTCGACCACGATGCACTTCGCGTGGAGGCTCGCGTAGCTCTTCGGCACCGCCGCGCGCGGGTCAACGTAGAGCGTCGGCGTCGGCGCCCCGAAGGGCCAGTACCGCGAGCGCCACGCCGCCGCCTGCGTGCGCAGGTACCAGTCGGGGTCGAGGGGCGCCACCTCGGCCTCGTCGAGGTGCACGAACATCTCCACCTTCACGCCCCGGTCGCGCATCGCGGTGTGCAGCGGCGCGAGGATGCTCTCGCCCCTCTCGAACGAGTAGCCCGCGATGAGCACGTGCCACAGCGCGCCCTCGAACAGGTCACGCACTACCACGGCCGTGTCACGCGCGGCGCTCGCTCGCGTCTCGGGGCCCGTCCACACGAGCGAGACCCTCGTCGTGGGAGGTCGTGCGCGCTCGGCGAGCACCGCAGTGATCATCCAGCGGAAGGTCGTCCAGTCGAGGCCCAGGTACTCCGAGAGGCGCCCCATCGAGTGATCGAGCCCCAGGTGCGTCAGCGCGGGCACGTTCACCGTGGCGCCGAGGTGCCCCTCGTCGAGCCTGCGGAGCACGCGTTCCAGGTCCGGCGTCGATACGCCGCCGAAGCCCGGGGGCGGGGCGCTCACGGCCGCTCCTTGAAGAACGCCGCGTCGGGGTCGCAGCCCAGCGTGGGCACCACGAGGGCGCGGTCGAGGTACTGGTTGAAGCGCTCACACGAGCACTCGGCCACGAAGAGGCAGCCGTGGCACGCGGCGCCTTCGAGGAGCCGCCCGGTCTGCTCGCCGCGCGGCGTGTGGTGGCCGCACACGGGGTCGTTCGAGCACAGGGCGCCCATCTCCCATGCGGCGCGGAGGTGGCGGGCGACGTGGCGGCCCTGGTCGACGAGACCGCCGAGCGTGCCCTCGGTGCCCGAGCTGCCCGTCGCTAGCAGGATCGCGCCCATCGGCACGGGGTCGTTCGGCAGCGAACAGTAGATGCGCTCGCGGATCGAGCTCGCGGCGTAGCCGCACTCCAGCGACAGCGCCGTGAGCACGAGGTGCGAGAGCGAGTGCAGCAGGTAGAAGCGCATGCCCGGGAACTCCGGCGGCTCCGCGAGGGCGTCGCTCCACTTCGAGAAGCCGGCGCGCAGCTCTGCTTCGCGCGCTCGCACGGCCTCGCGGCCCTCCCACTTGCGCAGGGCGCCCTCGTCGAGGCGCAGGAAGATGCCCTCGCCCTTGATCTCGGTGGCCGGCAGCCAGTCGGTCTGCAAGCCCAGCGCGGCGGGCACCACCTGGTACTCGCCCTGGAGGTCCGAGCTCGTGGGCAACAGGCGCGTGAAGCCCACCTGCGCCCGCACCTCGCGGAGCTTGTGCGCGAGCACCACGCGTTCGATCGACGCGGGCAGCCCCGGCTCGCGCAGCGCGCGCGTCGCATGGAACGTGTCGCCCGGCGCCGCGAGCCGTCCCGGCACCTCGTCGGGCGCGTTCACGAACTGGCGGAACTCCGCCGTGCGCACCGGGCCGTGATCGATGGGCGCCCCCGCGCGGCGGGCGGCGACGGACTCGAGCACCTCGGCGTCGCTCCACCCTTCGAGCGCCTTGCGCACGTCGGGGATCACACGGAACGCCGGGAGCGTCTCGGGCGTGGCGACCTGGAGCACGTTCCACACGCCGTCGATGGCCTCGCGCAGCGCGAGCTTCTTCAGCGGCGGGATCGACAGCGCGCTCTCGACCAGCGCGAAGTACGCATCGCTCGCCGTGCGGACGAGCAGGCGAAGATCCTCGGGGCAACCCGGTTCGTCGCCCTCCTCGCCCAGCCACGGGCGCTCGCCGTGACACACGGGCAGGCCCGCGCGGGCGTTGGACATCGGCCGCTTCTTCTTGCACGTGCGGCAGCGGACCCAGATCTCCGAGAAGTCTCCCGAGGCGCCCTCGTCGAGCACGAGGCGGGGCTGGTTGCAGCGCTCACCGCCCGCGTGGACGAACCACACCCACGGGAACTCTTCGAGGTGACCGCGCGGGCACGCCGCGACGAAGCGCACGGGCACGCAGATCGCGCCCGTCTTGCGGTCGTCGCAGCGGTGCAGGTAGTGGCCGCCCTTGCGCTCCAGCCCGTGCCACGCCTGCACCAGCGCGCGGCACGTGGGGTTCTGGCAGACGAACCACGCGGGGAACTCCACCGCGCGGATGCCATTGCCTCGCCGCGCCTGCTGGTCGTCGCCGGCCGGGGGCTCGCGGAAGGGTTCGTCAGTGCGCAGCTCCTTCAGGCCCTGCGCGCGTCGGCGAGCATTGATACTGGCGCACAGGCGCGACTCGCTGAGCACGCGCATCCCGTCGCCCTGCCAGAAGTCGAGGCCGCCGATCACCACGGCGTCGTCGATCAGGTCGACCATCGCGCCGGGGCCGTAGGCGGTGATGAGCTGACTGCGGCGGATCTTCCCCTCGGGCTGCGCGACCTGCGTGCTCGCGGCCCAGGGCGTCTTGCGGGCGTTCACGCGCCCACCTCCTTGCGCGAGAGCTTGCGACGCTCGACCCAGACGTGCGCGGTGGGCTCCACGTCGCGCATCGACGTGGGGGCGGCGAAGCGCGCGTCGTCGCTTCCGGCGGGCGGGGCCTCGGCGTCGAGCACGGTGAAGAGCACGGGCTTGCCCTTGCGCTCGCGGTCGTAGGGCGACCAGCAGCGCGTCGCGGCGCCCTCACGACTCGCGCGCACCAGGGCGATCCAACTGTCGACGAGGCTCTGTCCGCGCTGCCGCAGTGTCTCGACGAGGGCCTCGTGGCCGCGCGCGTCGAGGCCGAGGCGCTCGCGACCCGCGCGCGTGGCGAAGGTCTCGACGGCCTGGCTCACGGCGGCGCGGTGGGCCTCGACGTCCATCACGCCGTCGCTCGGTTGCAGCGCGCCGTCGCCGTGACGGGCCATCGCGAGCAGGGCGCCCGCGAAGCCTCGCTCCAGGGCGGGCGCGGAGAAGGGCGTCAGGCTCGCGGCCTCGACGTGGCGGTAGAAGCTATCGTGCCACGCGGTGAAGCGCTCGTAGTGCGAGCGGTCGCGCGGCTTGTGGAGGTTGAGCGCCGTGACTACGAGGCCCGGCCACTTCGCCTGCCGTCCCACGCGCGAGGTCGCCTGGATGTACTCGCTCGCGGTCTTGGGCTGGCCCGCGACCACCATGAGCCCGAGGCGGTCGATGTCGACGCCCACGGAGATCATCGCCGACGCGAGCAGCACGTCGACGTGCTCGTCGCGCGTATGCGGCAGGCGCAGCCGGGCGCGCGTGCGCGAGATCGAGCTGGTGCTCTCGCGCGAGGTGAGCTCCACCGGCTCGCCGAGCTCCCTCGGCCGGAACCAGCGCGCGCCGCCCTTGCCGTCCTCGGTGCCCCGGTCGGCGATCTTGGCGCAGCGCGAGCGCACCTCGTCCTCGACGAGACGACGCATCCCGCCGAGCTCTCGCAGCGCGTTGAAGTAGCCGACGACGGTGGTGTACGGGTCGGCCGGCGCGTCGTCGCGCGGCGGCTCGGAGACCTCGTGCCACGCGGCCGTGAGGAGCGTGACGTACACGCGCAGGAGCACGGCCTTCATGGCGCGCCCGCCCGCCGCGACGCCGAGGTAGAGCCGCCCGTCGGCGCTCTTGTCGACGCGCGCGAAGAACGTGTCGCTCTCGTCGAGGCCCGGCGGCGGGAAGAGCGAGACGGCGTCGCGGCCGAAGAGCGAGAGGATCTGCCGACGTGCGCGACGCACCGTGGCCGTGGAGGCGAGCACCTTGGGGCGCACGCGCGTCCCGTCGGCGAGACGCGTCTCGCAGAGCGCCTCAATGGCCGTCTCGTAGAGGCCCACCATCGTGCCGAGGGGGCCGCTGATGAGGTGCAGCTCGTCCTGCACGATGAGCTCGGGCGGGCGAAGCCCCTCGGGCAGCACCTCGGCCGAGCGCGTGGGGGTCGGGCCATCGGGCGTGCCGAAGAACTGTCGCCCCTCGCGCGAATGGACGCGGCCGAAGAGCATACCCGCCTCCGCGCGCCAGGGCACCATCGCGAACTTGTCGACCGTCGCCACCAGGAAGGACGGCAGCTCGCGGTAGACCTGCTCGTCGACGAACACGAGCGGCAGGCCCTCCTCGGCGTGGCGCTTGTTGCCCTGGCCGAAGTCGCAGCTCCTGAAGTTCTTGCAGAGGATGCGCACGTGCGTGGGCGCGCTCTTCGAGGGCTGGAGCGTGGCGGTGTCGGGGTCGAGCTCAAAGCCGCACCAGGGGCAGTCCTTGAGCGGCAGCGGCGACGGGGCCTTCTTGTTGTCGCGCTGGGTCTTCCAGGTGGTGATCTTCTCGCCGACCTCGGCGAGCGTGTTCGCCGTGGCCGTGCGCCCGACCCACAGCCCCACGCTGAAACGCACGTCGCCGAGGCGCGCGGGGTCGTCGCGGCGCAGCGTCTCCAACGCGCACACCATCGTGGCCGCGCGCTGGAGCTGGTCGAGCGTGAGCAGGCGCAACGTGTAGCGCAGGATCACCGTCACGCCGTAGCCGCCGTCAGGACGCGAGCGGCCGCGCAGCCGCCGCAGCACGAGCGCGAAGGCGATCACGCCGAGGTACGCCTCGGTCTTGCCGCCGCCCGTGGGGAAGAAGATCAGCTCGACGCGCTCGCGGTCGGCGTGCGTCGGGTCGTGCAGGCCCGCGACGTTGAGCAGCAGGAACGCGAGCTGAAAGAGCCTCCACCTCGGCGCGGCGCTCTTGTAGCGATCGGGGTCGCGCTTGCGGGCCTGGAGCGCCATCGCGCGGTTGGCGAGCACGAAGGCCGCGAACAGGTCGTCGTGCGCGGCCAGCAGGTCGAGGCCCTCGGCGATGCGGTCGCGCGCGCTCATGGCGTCGCCCATGAGCAGGTCGCGTGTCTCGGCGCGACGCGGGGTGTCGAGGGCGACGGCACGCTGCGCATCGATCCACGCGCCGTAGGCGTCGACGAGCGGACGGAGCATCGTGCGCAGCGTGGCGCCGTCGGGTACGGTGGCGAGCGCGTCCATCTCGGTCGAGAGCGCGTCGAGGTCGGTGCTCACCACGGGGCGCACCTCGGCGCGGGGGATCCACACGGTGCGCGCGCCCACCACGCGCTCTCCCTCGCGCAGCGGCTCCGTCGCGACGCCGTGGCCGACTGCCCACTCCACGCGGTCGCGGAACTGGAGGTCGGCCACGCGGTCGTCGAGGTCGTCGGAGCCCTCGTCGCGGCGGTTGGGGCGCGGCACCAGCCCCGCCTCGTGGCGCAGCACCAGCGACACCTGGAACACGAACGCCATGTCTGCCTTGCCCGTCTCAGTCACGGGCCGACGGTGGTTGACCACGAAGAGCGAGAGCGCTCGTGTACCCGGCGCGAGACCCGGCGCGTCGGCGGGCGCGAGACGGCCCTCCAACCACAGGCCGTCGGAGCCGGGGATCTCCTCGCCGTCGGCGAGCCTCTTCGCGTCGAGCGCCACGCGCAACTTCACCGGGCGCCGTGGGAGGCGCTGCCATTGCTGCGGCGGGCGAGTGCGTCCCTCGGGCGTCTCGTCGGCGGTACCGGGGAGGTACTCGGCGTAGTGCAGCGTGACCTGCGCCGCGTCGCCCTCGCCCGGCGGGAGTAGCACCGACATCCCGATCGACGCGGGCAGGAGCTTCGGGACCTTGGGCTCCTGCACGGCCTCGCCCGGCTCCTCGTCGTCGGTGTCGCTGCCCGAGGCGTAGTCCTCGTCGTCGGTGGGGTCGCCCGCGTCGCGCGCTCCCGAGGGCGCCAGGAAGCCCGTGAGGTAGAAGCGCGACGGTGCGAGCCGCAGCACCTCGGTGGAGTTGGGGTCGCCGTCGAAGGGGCCGACGAGGTCGGCGTGCAGGGCATCGACGAGGTGGGTGCGGACGGCGGCGCTCGTGATGGGGGCGGGCATCGCGCGGGATGATCGCGCAACAAGCGTTGCGAACGCCAGCAGTATGCAACCCGATAGACAATCAACGATTCGTCGGCGCAAGCGACTCCGAGCGCACGAGAAGCAGCGCCAACACACGCCAGATGCGGAGGTCAAACATCAACCAAAACCGACACGAGTGAAGACCGCACAAACTCTCGAAAGTCCTTTGCCTATCAACCGATAGGTGTCCTCCTATCAATTCTTGCCGCTCGTTGGTCTCGCGAAAGCGCTTGCACAGAAACGGTCGTGTCGAACGGGGTCTGAACGACACTTTCAGGTTCAGTGCGGGGCCGTGACGGGTCGACATCTCGCCGCACGTCTGCAACAGCTCGCTCAATGATTCTACGCAGAGGCACTTGTTGTGATACGGCTTCTAACACCGCTGAAGGCATTTCGACCTGCGCCGCTGTCGATACCACAGCTTCCGGCGCAGCCCCCTTTTCCATGAAGGCAGGCAGTTCACGCGGGAAGTCAAAAATAAAACTTGTGCCATCGAGATCACCTCTGGAACTCGCGCGTCGGCGAAGGCTCGGCCTGCGCTCTTGGACTTCGCGTGCCGCAGCCGCCGCTGCCTCTTCTCCCCACCAGAAGAGGGCGGAAACGTCTGGCAATCCCATCAAGGCAGCAGCTCTTGCAAAATCGTATCGTGCAGCCAGTGCAAGACACTCCTCGAAAGAGAGATCAGGAATTTGCCACTGGATCTCGGGTGGATCTCTGACGAGGCAATATGATTGATTGGAGGAGTGGTTGGCGAGGTAAACGCCGACCACTAACCTCTCTCCGATACCGAGACCGCCTGGCGATCTCGAAGCAAGACCAATATTTTTCTTCTGATCCACTCCCATTTTCACTGCGTTTTCCACATAGTCAGGCGTCTGAGATCCTTTGCATTCGATAATGTCCACGACTGGAGCAGTTGTCCTGACATGAATGAAGTCTGGAGTCTTGCTCGGTCCGCGTTTGCTCCTCTTAACATGAGTGAAGTCGCCCAGTTTGTACCTCCTCGCGAGCTCTAGAAAGTAGGCCGCATTCATGAGCAATCCGGGACCAAGACACTGTTCAGCAATGTACGCGCCGAACGCGAATCCGAAGTCATCACTCAGAATGGTTTTCTGGTGAGCGTCAATGTCATTCCACTCTGGTCGCAATTTGATGAGGGCCGTATCTTGAAAAGCCGGCAGATACCGCAATGACGCCCAACGGTAACTCAACTCGAATCCATAGCCACTTGGCGGGGCAGTGTATAATGCAATCATTGTTGTCAAGTCGCACAGGTCTACCTGTCGAAGTCCTGAAAGCCCCTTAATCCGAGACGGAACGTTGGATGAGGGCCATGTATTGGCGAGAATTTTGAACTCGATGTTACGGATTACCTTGGCCATGATTTCATCCGATCCCCAGATCGCCCTGCCCGCCCGCGTCGCCCCTCTTCTTCCGCGCGCTCTTCGCCCTCGCGGGCGCCTTCGCCGCCTCCTTCTCCGCCGCTGCGCGCTCCTCCTCAGCCCGCTTTGCATTGAGCGCAAACAGCCGATCGATCACCTCGTCCTCGAAGCGCTCCAGCGCCTTCTTCTCGGCGTCGCTCGTCGACGTCCCGTACACCGGCACGGTGAGGTCGTCCCATCCGTACGCCGCCACAACCGCGCGGTCCATCTCCTCGTGCAACCGCCGCAGCTCCACCACGCGCTGGGCGCTCACGCGCGGGTCCTTGAGCTGGTTGTACGTCTGCGTGAGCCCCTGCTGCGTGTCGACCATGTACGCCGCGCGCGCCGCGTAGAGTCGCTCGCCGATCTCCTCCAGTGCAGGGATCACCGCGCGTGGGTCGGGCTGCGGGAAGGGGAACGTCTCGAAACAATCAGCGATAACGTAACTTACACGGGCTGTGGCAGCGCGGTCCTCCAGCGTGGATGCCATAAGGTGAACCCACGATTCGTGAATTCTGGACTGAAGCACCGCCAAAGCCGAATGTGGTTCGACAACAAAAACAATAACCTTCGCCGTGAAGACACGGTTCGTTGGTTGGATCGAAAATCCAAGATGAGTCGTGGTTTGTGCGAGTACGATGCATTGCTGAAGAGATTGGAGGGAGGCGTACAGCGAAGGCCGTCGCTCCGCATGCAGCCACCAATAACGCCGGTAGGATTCTCGCGAATTTGATGCACGCTCCTCTTTGACGGTGCTTTCGAGGTGATCCATGAGCGTGGGCCATCGGCGCGCTTCCTCAAGTGCCATGTTGCCGAATGAGATTACATAGCGGTTCGAATCTGCATATGGACGCGTGTTAATATCCTCACCGCCGACAATCATCGGGAGTACTTCGGCATTGCGGGGGTCAAGGTGCAACCATTCTGCCCGCTGTTTGGCATCACACAAGAAGCCATCGCCCAAAACAGTTGAACCCATAAAGCATGCGTTGCTGTTTGAGGCTAGAAACGCCGGGGCCCGGCGTTCATGTCTGGGCTCGAGCCTTGAGTTGATGGCTGGAACGATTGAATGCTCCAGCCGAGCCATAGGGGTGCTTCGCAGTGCCTTTGCAATGTGAACCACTGAGAGCGTGTTTACCCGCAGATCTCAGGCTGCGGGACGCTCAAACGGTGAAGCATGAGACCGACGAAGCCAATTT
>JBDHVF010000065.1:0-17732 GCA_039809605.1 Polyangiales bacterium
CGTGGGCGCAGCCCGTCGAACCCTCGGCGCACCCGCCGCTGCCGCCGAGCGCCCCGTCCCCATCGCCCGGCGCCGACGTCGCGACCGCGCCGCCCGCCGCGCCCGCGGCGACGCCCGAGGAGCGTCCCACCACGGGCTTCTCGTTCGGCTCGTACGGCCGCGTGGGCGTGGCGAGCGATCTCCGCGGGCGCACGGGGCGCAGCGCCAACATCACCGCCTTCGGCCCGCGCCTCGACCTGCCGCCGTACATGGAGGTGCAGTTCAACTACGACTGGCGCCTGCGGCAGACGCGGTGGCGCGCGGTGGTCACGCTCGCGGCCAACGAGAACCTCTTTCACTTCACGGGCAACTTCGACGGCACCTTCGCCGTGCGCAACCTCTACCTCGAGGAGCAGGGCGCGCTGCACCCCTCGCTCTCGCTGTGGGCGGGCTCGCGCATGTACCGGGGAGACGACGTCTATCTCCTCAACTGGTGGCCGCTCGACAACCTCAACATGGTCGGCGGCGGCGCGCGCTACGACGTGGCCGAGGCCGTCACCCTGCAGGTCGCCGTGGGCATGAACCGCCTCGACGACCCGTACCAGCTCCAGACCGTGGCGGTCACCGCGCGCGACGGGTTCGGGCCCGCGACGGCGCTGCTGCTCGACCGCCCGAGGGTCATCACCGCCGCGAAGGCCACGTGGTGGCTCGCCGGCCGCACGGCGCGCTCGGGCATGAAGCTCTCGCTCTACGGCGAGTACCACGCGATGGCCGAGGGCGTGCGGCAGACGAGCGACCGCGGCGACAGGGTGCTCCTGCCGTCGGACTCGGGCTACGTGGTGGGCGCGCAGTTCGGCGCGTACTCGGGCCCGAACTTCGTCAACGTGTTCGCGCGCTGGTCGCAGGGCCTCGGCGCCTACGGCGACCTGCGCGTGCCCGCCGTCGTCGACACCGTGCGCACCTCGGAGCGCGCGCAGGAGCTCCGCCTCGCGGCCGCGGCCAACTGGGAGCGCGGGATGTTCGCCGTGATGGCCGGCGCGTACGTGCGGTACTTCCGCGACGCCGACCCCGGCGTGTTCTCGCGCTCGGCGCTGTGGGAGGGCGCCGCCGTCGTGCGCCCCATCGTGTGGTTCGGCCAGCGCGCGGGCCTCGCCCTCGAGGCCAGCTACCAGCGCGTGGTCTACGACGCCCTCGACCCCGACACGGGCGTCGGCGCGGTGCAGGGCTCGGCCTTTCGCGCGGGCGTCGTGCCCTTCGTCTCGCCGTCGGGGCGCGGGAGCTTCACGCGCCCGCACCTCCAGCTCATCTACCTCATGACCGTGCGCGACGACGGCGCGCGCAGGCTCTACGCCCCCGGCGACCCCTTCGGCTTCAACACCGTGGAGCACTACCTCGGCGTCGGCACCGAGTGGTGGTTCAACAGCAGCTACCTGTGAGCCCCGATGCGCCCTCGCACGCTCTGCCTCGCCCTCTCCCTCTGCGCGTGCGGCGCCCGCACGCCCGTTCGCGAGCCCCGCGACGCCGCGCGTGACGACGTGACCGACGCCGCGCCCGCGGTCGACGTCGCGCCCGACGAGCCCGTGGTGATCGACGTCGCGCCCGACGAGCCCGTGGTGATCGACGTGGCGCCCGAAGACGTCGGACCCGCGTGCGAGGAGAACGTCGCGTGCTCGAATGACGTAGGCGCGTGCGAGATCGGCCGCACCCGCTGCGTCGACGGCCGCGCCGTGTGCCTGCCCGCGGGCAACCAGCTCCCGGGCACCGCGTGCCCCGGCGGAACGTGCGACGGCCGCGGGTCGTGCCGCATGGCCGACCAGCGGAGCTGCCCGATGCCCTCGGAGACGGGCTGCGGCGTGGTGTACCTCACCGGCGGCACCTTCGCGATGGGCGACGCCAGCGGGTACCGCGCCTCGCCCGTGCAGCCGTCGATCACCGTCGGGGGCTTCACCCTCGACGCGTCCGAGGTCACCGTCGCGCGCTTCCAACGCTTCTGGAGCGCGGGCCACCCTGCGCCCTCGGGGCCCGTGGCCTACCCCGGCGGCGCGGTGCCGTGGGCGGGCGCCGTCGCCGAGCCTCGCGCGCCCACCCCGGCCGAGGCGTGCAACTGGGGCGTCACCGGCCGCGAGTACCACCCGCTCAACTGCGTCGACTGGCCCACCGCGCAGGCCTTCTGCGTGTGGGACGGCGGCAGGCTCCCCACCGAGGCCGAGTGGGAGTACGCCGCGCGCTACGTGCCCGCCGCGGGGCTCTCGCCGGGGCGGCGCTACCCGTGGGGATCGGACGTGCCGTCGGGCGCGTGCGACCGCGCGCAGTGGGCGCGGTGCCGTGGCGACGACGGCGCCGTCACGCGGCGCGTGGGGTCGTTCGCCGACTCCGCGGGCTTCTTCGACCTCGCGGGCAACGTGTGGGAGTGGACCGCCGACCTCTTCGCCCCCTACACCGACGCGCGCTGCTGGGGCCTCACCGCCCGCCGCGACCCGCGCTGCGCGGTCAACAGCACGGGCTACCCGACCATCCGCGGCGGGTCGTGGTACTCGACCGAGCGGGTGCTCTTGCAGGGCAGCGCGCGCGACGACGCGTACCGGCCCGACACGCGCAGCGCCCTCGTGGGCTTTCGCTGCGCGCACACGCGCTCGCTCTGACGAACCCGGTGCAGGCGCCGATGATTTTCGTCGGCGCCCTCGCGCGCGAGGGCTTGTGAATCACCGCGGGTCGGCTCTATCTAGACGGTCCCCGCGCGGGGAGCGCGGGGTGTTCGATCCCCGTCAGGGGGAGAAGGAGAGCGACGTCATGGGAGCAGGTCAGGTGTTGAAGAAGGGTTCGAAGGGCGAGTCGGTGCGCACGCTGCAGAACCAGCTCAACCAGCTCGGGTACCACCTCGCGGTCGACGGCGACTTCGGCAGCGGCACCGAAGACGCGGTGAAGCACCTGCAGAAGTCGTTCGGGTACACCGTCGACGGCGCCGTGGGCGACGGCACCACGTTTCTGATCAACCAGCAGATCGGCCTGGGCTGGAAGTCGAACGGCGGGAAGTGACCGGCGGGGGCGTCAGCCCTTCTCGTCGATCACCGTCCCCACGTCCTCACCGCGGATGACGCGCGCGATGTTGCCGCGCTCCGACAGCCTGAACACACGGATCGGGAGCTTGTTGTCGCGGCAGAGCGTGACGGCGGTGGAGTCCATCACCCCGATGCGCCGCTGGAGGAACGCGTCGTACGAGAGCCGCGGGAACATCTGCGCGTCGGGGTCCTTCTTCGGGTCGGCGTCGTAGACGCCGTCGACCTTGGTGGCCTTGAAGAACACGTCGGCGTGGATCTCCATCGCGCGCAGCGCCGCGGCGGTGTCGGTCGAGAAGTAGGGGTTGCCCGTGCCCGCGGCGAAGATCACCGCGCGGCCCTTCTCGAGGTGCCGCACGGCGCGCCGGCGGATGTACGGCTCGGCCACCTGCCGCATCTCGAGCGCCGTCTGCACGCGCGTGGGCACGCCCCGCTTCTCGAGCGAGTCTTGAAGGGCCAGGGCGTTCATCACCGTCGCGAGCATGCCCATGTAGTCGGCCGTCGCGCGGTCCATGCCCGACGCGGCGCCCTTGAGCCCGCGAAAGATGTTCCCGCCGCCCACCACCAGCGCGAGCTGCACGCCGAGCTCGCGGTACGCCTGCGCGAGCTCGTCGGAGAGCAGCCCGATCGCCTGCGGGTCGAGGCCGAAGCCGCCCTCGTGCGAGCACAGCGCCTCGCCCGACATCTTGAGAAGAATCCTTCGGTAGCGAATGCCCTCCGCGAGCGGCGGCGGGCGAACGGTCAGGTCGGCGTCTTGGCGCATGGTCATGGCGGGGCGACGCTTCTAGCAGACCCCGCACCCACCGAGAAGTCAGAGAGACCAGAACGTCGCGCCGCCGTCGCTCGTGCCCGCGACGGTGACGTACGGCACCGACTGCGGCTCGGGCTGCGGCTGCGCGGGCTGATCCTGCCCCTCGGGCGGAGGCGGCGGGCGGTGCACCATCGCGCCCGCGATCACCAGCGTCACGCGGTCTCCGCTCGCCACCGCGTCGACCCGCGTGTACGTCCGCGTCCACTGGGGCGCCGGGGAGGTGAGGGCCACGAGGCCCGCGGGCTCCCACGCCGGGCCTCCGCGGCGGCTCACCTGGCGAAGGGCCCGCAGCGCGCCGCCGTTCGACTCGACGGCCAGCAGCCCGTCGCGCACGAGCACCACCGCGCGAAGCGCCGCCGAGGGGCCCATCACCGGCGGCTCGACGGGCGCGCCCACGCCCCCGCCGCGGCGGTCGAACGTGAAGACGAAGTACCCCGCGCGCGGCATCGCGGGCGAGGTGCCCACGAGCGCGCGGCCGGCGTCGCACGTGAGGGTCACCTCGCGGCCGTGGGGCCAGAGCGCGGGCGCCCGCGACGTGCGCACGCTCGTGCCCTCGACGCGCATCACGGTCAGGCCCTGCTCCGACGTGAGCGCGAAGTACCGCGCGGCCCCCGACGCGCACGTGAGCACCCGCGCGTCGTAGAGCGGAACGTCGGCCGCGAGGCGCACCGGCCCCTCGACCGCGAGCGCGCGCGGGGCCTCGGGCGCCGCGGGCACGACGGGAGGCGCGTGCGGCCCATGGCGTCGCTCGACGGGGGCGGCGGGCGCCGCGAGGCGAACGAGGTACTGCTCCATCACCCCGGCCGAGACGGTCGACCGGAGCACCGTGACGGCCCACCCCTCTCCCGCGGGCGCGATCACCGCCGCGGAGGCGCTCTCGTCGGGCCCCGCGGCGGCCGCGTCGGTCCACGCCTCGGGGCCCTCGCGCGGCGTCACGCGCACGCGCAGCGAGCCGTGGTCGAGCGTGAGCAGCGCGAAGGCGCGCGGGGTGACGGCGACGTCCCACGCGAAGCGCGAGGGGTCGCCCTCGATCGCGAGGTCGGGCGGCGCGAGGAACATCCGCGGCTCGGCCCCCGTGAGCGCCCACGCGGCGCCCTGGTCGGTCTCGAGCCGCAGCGCGCCGTCGCGCGCGGCCCCCACGGGCACGCCCGCGCCCACGGCCGTGTCACGCGCGACGCTGCTCGAGAAGTCGTAGAGGTGCAGCGCGCCGTCGCGCGTCGAGAAGAACGCCGCGGCCGTGCCCGAGGCCAGCGTCGGCCGCAGCGCCGAGGGCGGGAGCGACCGCAGCGGCGGCGGGCGCGGCACCGTCAGCGCCCCGTAGCGCTCGGGGTCTCGGGGCACCGCGCGCCATCCCTCGCGGGAGCCCTGCGAGAGCGAGCGCACCTTGTCGAAGAGCTCGACGAGCTGCCGGGGGAGCTGGTCGGAGTCGGCCAGCGCCACGCGCTCGAAGGGGTCGCGCGCGGCGTCTTGAAGGCTCCGCTGCACCGCCCTCGCGCTCGCCACCACGGCCTCGGGCGCGCTCGGGGTGCGGCCCAGGCGCTCGACGAGGCGCTCGGCCAGGGGCACGCAGCGCCCCGGCCACGAGGGGTCCTGCGGGGCCGAGACGGCGCGGCGGGTCCACCCCCCGATGGCGTCGAGCCAGACCGTGGGCGACGGGCTCGCGAGGAGCCACATCGAGTCGCGACCGAAGGTGCAGACCGAGAGGTCCTGCGCGAGCTCGGAGAGGGGCGCGTCGCGGCGCACCACCGAGCGCTCGTAGTTGCCGTACCCGCGCGCGACCAGCGCGCCGAGCGCGACCAGCCCGAAGAAGAACCACGAACCGCGAGACGGACGCGCGACGAACAGCGCCATGGACGGTGGGCGACAGTACCACCGCGTCACGCCCGCGGCACCCCCAGGAGTGCGCGATCGCCCTCGGGCGCCGTCCCCCCTTCGCCTACGGCGCGCGCCACGTGGCGCCGTCGTCGTCCGAGAGCGCCGCGCGCACCTCCGACGCGGTGGTCACCACCAGCAGCGTGCGCACACCATCTTCGTAGAGCTCGGCGCCGAGCACCGTGGCGCCAGGGTCGTCGCGCGCGGCGTCGAACACCACGCGCTCGGGCTCCCAGCTCGACGCGCCCTCCTGCCGCCGCGCCACCGCGACGACCGTGCCCGCGGCGCGCGCCGCGAGGGCCGTGCCGTGCCCGGTGAGCGCGAAGGCCATGGGCCACTCGGCGTGGGCGCGGCGCTCCCCGCGCGGGGTGACGGTCGTCCAGGCCACGAGGTCGCCGGGCTGGTCCGACGGAGGCGCGGGGAGCGCCTCGCACCGGGGCTCTCCCGCCTCGTCGAGGGCGCAGCGCCACACGGGGCTCGCCCGCGGACGCTCGCGCCCGTACGCGATCACCCCGTGGCGCCCGCATCGCACCGTGAGCGACTCGTCGAAGCGACGCGCGCCGTCGCGGCCCACGCGCCCCGCGTCGACGACCGTCGCGCCGCGCACGAGGCCCACGCGCCACTCGTCGTTCGAAGCCGCGAAGAGCCACGTGGCGTTGGGCGCCGCGCAGAAGGCCACCGAGGGCCTGCGCCCGCGGAGCTGCCACGCGCCCGAGGCCATGGGCACCTCGCGCACGGCCGCGCGCTCGCCGCCCGAGGCCCGCACGAGGCGCACGTCGACCCCGCCCGCGCCCGCGAGGTGCTCGGTGTACGCCGCGAGCACGCCGGCGTCGTCGGCCGCGACGGCGACCTCCTCGTCGACGTGCTCGTTCGCGCCGTCGGGCTCGCGGGGCTCGCGCGAGAGCCGCGCGGCGGTGGCGGCCTCGGCGCGAGGGCCTCCGAAGGGCATGCGCGCGAGCACGGGGCTGCGCCCGCGCACGGCCTCGGCGAGCCAGAGCACATGGCCGCGGGCGACGGCGTCGAGCGAGACGGCGCGCGGGTCGAGGGTGGGCGGAGGCGCCGCGATGCGCCCGCGGCCCGCGAAGCCCGAGAGCGCGTCGAGGCGCACGGGCGAGAGGCCGTCAGAGGCGCCCTCCTCGGGCACCACGCGCACCACGCCCTGCGGCACCACGCGCCACCAGCGCGCGTCGTCGTTGGCGATCACCTCGGCGCGCAGCGCGCCCGCGCGCACCTCCACCGCCGACAGGAACGGCAGCGGCGCGCCCACGAGGAACCGCGACGGAGCGCCCACGGGCAGCGGCAGGAGCCCGCCCGTCGCGAGGCGCGCCATGGCGGGCATCGGGCGGGTGGTGGGCGCGCGCGGTCCCTTGAGCGTGTCGGTGGAGAGGTCTGCGCTCGCGAGGTCGATCTCGGTGGCCGTGCGCACGAGGAGCTCGGCGACGTGATCCATGTCGGTGTCGGGGTCGCCCGCGCGCACCTGCCACACGAGGCCCACGCGCGCGGTGGCGAGGGCGAGCTCGCGGGCGTGGCGCGCGACCGAGGTGGGGGCGCCGCGCGGGTCCTGCGTGACGTCGACCTCGGCGCCGTGCACCGCGAGGTCGCGCAAGAGCGGCACGCAGCGGTCGAGCCACGTGGGCGCTGGCTCGAGGGGGGTGTCCATGGCGAGTGCGCGCAGCCGCGCGCGGGCCTCGCCGGGCGAGTACGCGAGGCGCGCCCCGTCGGCGCCGAGCAGGCACGTCACCGCGGCGTGAAAGCGGGCCTGCTCGCCCCTCGACGCGCGCGTCGAGGCGCCGCGACGCCACGACTCGACCCCGTACACGAAGGTGCCCGCCGCGGCGAGGATGAACCACGTCCCGAAGTTCCAGCGCCGGGTGCGCACCGAGAGATCGACCTCCGACGAGGGGTGATGAGGGGAGCGCCGAGTGTGCACCCTCGACGCCCGGGCGCAACCCATCGAGGTGCCGGTCCGCAGCCATCGCCCCCGTTCAGAACCCGTAGCCCAGGTCGATCGCGACGAAGCCGTGGGCGCGCGACGCCTCGGGGTTCGTGTAGACCGCGCATGCCGAGCCGTCGACCGCCGTCGAGGCGTCGGTGCAATCGGGGTAGCGCGCGCGGTCTCCCATGGCGCGCAGGTCGGCGGGGTTGGTGAGCAGCCGCACGCCCACCACACCACGGAGCGTGAAGCGCGAACCAAAACGCAGCTCTCCCGTGAGGCCCACGACGAGCGACAGGGCGAGCGCGCTCGCGGCGCGAGAGGGCTCCGCGCGGCACGCGTTGGTGCCGTCGTCGCACGTGAGCGTGGCGCTCGTGAGGCCCGCGGCGAGGCCCGTGGTGAGCCCGAGGGCGAAGCGCGCCCACGGGATGCGCGCGTGCACCGCGAGGTGCGCCGCGGGGCCGTACGCGCCGAGCGCGCCCACCGACGCCTCGGCGCCGAACCACGGCTGCGGGAAGTACCTCGCCGACACGGCCACCACGCCCGCGGGCGCGCCGTACCCGAGCTGCAACGCGAGGGTCAGGGGGCGCTGCTGCCAGATCGAGGGGGGCGTCACGGTGGCGCGCGCGGCCCAGTCGATCCAGCGACCGCCGGGACCGGGGCGCGCGACCCAGTGGCCGAACGAGCGCGTGCGCGAGGCCCAGTCGGGCGAGCCCGTGGGGGCGATCGCGGGCGTGCGCGTGAGCTCGACGGGCACGACCATCGACTCGCCCTCGTAGACCGCCCCCTCGCGGCGCTGGCGGTCGCCCGCGGCGCCCTCGACGTCCACCGTGTGGGGGCCGGGGTCGACGGGGATGTCCACGCCCAGCAGCGCGTTGGGCTGGGCGCGTCCGTCGAGGCGAAGCGCCCGCACCTCGTCGCCCGTGACCTCGACGCGGATGCGCGCGAGGCGCCGCGAGAGCTCGTCGACACGCTGCCGCCCGGCCGCGGTGCGCTGCGGGTCGCTCGCGGGCGGCGTCTCCCGAAGGAACTGCCGGTAGAGGTCCACCGCCTCGACGAGGCGGTTGAGGTTCTCGCACGCGACCGCGAGGTTGAAGCGCACGATGGGCGCCGCGTGGATGGCGAGCGTGCGCGTGAAGCGCTCGCGGGCCTCTTCCCAGCGACCCCCCTGCGCGGCCTCGACGCCCTCGCGAAAGAGCCTGCGCGCGGCCTCCATGGCTTCGGCCGAAGGGGGCGCGTCGGGCTGCGCGGGCTGCGCGAGCGCGTCGCCCCCCGCCAGGGCCCACGCGGTCACGAGCACGAAACACCCTCGGCGCTTCACGGGACGCGCGAGACTACCTCACATCGCAGGGAACCTGCTCTACCCTCCGCACCTCTGAGGCTCACCGTGTACCTGCAACCCTCCCGTCTCACGCGCTCGGGCGCGGTGCTCCTCGCGCTGGGGTGCCGCGCGACGGCGCCGACGCCACCGCCCGCCACCGGCCCCGCGATCACGGCGCCCGAGGCGCCCGCCCCCTCGGGCGAGGTGCTGGTGCGCGCCCGCGAGGCGCCCTCGATGCCGACGTGCGAGGCCACCGACGCGGTCACCGCGGCGGCCCTCTCCGAAGGCGTCGCGGCGCGGCCCGCCATCGCGCGGCGCGCCGACGGCGGCCTCGTGGCCTTCGTCACCGACCCCCACGGAGACGGCGCCACGAAGATCAACCTCCTCGCGCTCGACGCGCAGGCGTCGCCCACCGACGAGAGCGGTCGCACGCGCGCGATCGTGGAGCTCGCCGACACCGGCCCCTCGCCCGCGCACCCCGCGCTCGCGCCGTGGCGCGACGGGTACCTGCTCGCGTGGCGCTCGGGTGTAGGAGGGCAGCAGCGCGTGATGGTGCGCGCCCTCGACGCGCGGGGCATCCCCTCGGGCGACGCGCGCGCGATCGGAACGGCGGGGTGGCTCGGCGCGCCCGCGCTCCTCGCGATGGGTGACCGCTGGCACGTGGCGGTCGCGCGCGGCGCGGCGAGGGTTGCCGGCGCGGGCGAGGTCGACGGCCTCGCGTGGGCCTCGCACCTCGACGTGATCGCCGACGACGGCGCGGTGAGCACCGCCGCGGCCCCCGAGGGGGGCGCGTTCGACGGCAGGGCGCCCGCGCTGGTGCGCGCCCCGTCGGGCGTGCGCGCGTACGTGACCGCGATGCGCAGCCGCGGGAGCGTCGGCGACGAGCGCGCGCTGTTGATGGTCGAAGGGGGACGCGTCTCGATGGTGGCGCGAGACCTCGACCACCCGGCGGCGCTCGCGACGCCCGATGGGGTGATGCTCGCGTGGCGCGCGCGCATGACCCGGCACGACGCGTCCATTCGCGCGGTGACGCTTCCGTGGGAGGGAGAGGCCCCCGCGCCGCCCGTCACGCTCTCGACCTACCGCGGCGCGTTCGACGCGCAGGTGGCGCTCGCCCCGATGGGGCGCGACGCGGTGGGCGCGTTCACCGTCTCGACGCTCGCGGACGACGGCGCGGGCTCGCTCAACGCGTCGCTGCTCGACGCGCGCGGGGGCTACGTCGGCCGGGCTCCGCTGCTCACGGGCTTCGGCGCGAGGAGCGCGCGCGTGGTCGCGGCGCCCGCGCCCGAAGGTGCCGCCGACGACAGCGTGTGGTTCGCGGTCGACGGCCGCGACGCCGACGGGTCGGGGCCCGAGCTGCTGCTCACGCGCGCGCGCTGCAACGCGGGCCGCCCCATGGAGCGCCTCGACGTGCCGCCGGGCACCTTCGTGCAGGACCTCTCGCCCCCCGACGCGGCGCCCGTGAGCCTCGCGCGCGGCGCGAGCGAGATGCGCTGCTCGGTGCGCTCGACGGGCTCGTTCACGCCGCACGTGAGCGGCACCGACGACGGCCTCGCGGGCACCGCGGGCGCCGTGGCCGTGACCGCGAACGGGGCCGTGCTCATGGCGGTCACGAAGTCGTCGGCGACCGCGCGGCCGAAGCTGATGATGGCGACGCTCGACGCGCAGGGCCGCCTCTCGCCCGCGCGCGCCGTGATGGACGGCGCCTCGCGCCTGCTCGCGCTCGAGCCCGTCGCGGGCGGCGCGCTCGCGGTGGCGACGTACACCTTTCAGAACGCCGAGCGCGCGGACCTGGTGTTCGTGCGCGGCGCGGCGGTGACGCACTCGCTCATGCCCGCGGGCCTGCGCAACCCCACGTCGGCGGTCGTCGCCCCGTCGGGCGCGGTCTTCGCGGTGGGCGAGACCGACGCGGGCGACGCGGTGCTCGCGCAGATCCCGTGGAGCGCGGGTCGCGCGGGGGCGCCGATTCCTCTCGCGCGGCTGCGCGCGGGCGACGCGGTGCTCGACGTCGCGCGCCAGGGGACGGAGACCCACGTGCTGCTCGCGCGCCCCGACCCGATGGGCTCCGAGGTCGGGCAGTCGATCGCGCGGCTGGTGGTGCCCGACGGCGCGCGCCCCTCGGAGGCCGTGCGCAACGCGCGCGACCCCTTCGCCGACGCGCTCGGGCACGCGCGCGGGGCGGCGCTGTGGGCGCGCGTCGCCAACGCCAACGCGCTCGTGTACGACGAGCGCAACGCGCTGCGCGTGGCCGACGTGGCGGGCGGTCAGGTGCGCGGCCCCCGCAGCGCGCTCGAGGTGCTGCCCGGCGGCGGCGAGGTGCTCTCGTCGTCGTGGGGGGGCTCGGCGCGGTGGCTCGCGATCGCCACGGGCTACGCCGACGAGCAGCACGCGACGCTGCGCGCGGTGACGCTCGCGGCCCTCGACGACCGCGGCGAGGTGTCGGTGACCACGCGGCTGCCCGAGGACCCGAACGCCGTCGCGTCGGGCACGGCCCTCGGCGCGAGCGGCGACCACGTGGTGATGCTGCACCCGCGCACCGAGCGGCAGGGGGGGATCACCTGGGCCTGGGTCGACGCGACGTGTCCGAGGGCGGGAGGTTCGCGATGAAGCGCGCGCAGACGTACGTGATGTTCGCGATGGTCACGCTCTCGGCGCAGGCGCGCGCGCAGTCGCGCGAGCCGCTGTGCGTGACCACCGAGGTGCGGCGCCTCGCGAGCGCGCCGTTCATGCAGGTCAACGGCAGCGACTACCTCGTGGCGCAGCCGCTCCCGTCGCCGGGCCGCGACGGGGCGGCCTTCGTGGTGGCGGTGCGCGACCCCGACCACAGCCTGCGCGTGGGCGACGCGCGGGGGCTCGCGCGCACCGTCGACGAGATGGAGTTCCGCGGCCCCTGGCGCCCGCCCGAGCGCGACCCGGGCCTCACGGTGATGCGCCTCGACCGCGCGCTGCGCGTGGTCGGCGACGCCGTCTTTCTCCCCGACCCGGTGCGCGGGGAGCGCGGTGAAGAGACCTTTCCGCCGGGCATCCCCGTGGGCGTGACGATCGACGACGGGGTGCTGGTGATCGAGCACGTCGCGGGCGACCTCTACGCCACGGTGGTGCCCCCGTCGGGCGAGGTTCCCGCCGTGCGACGCGTGGCCGAGGCCCCCGCGGTGGCGTCGACGGGCCACCGGGGCTTCGTGTGGCTCACGGCCGCGGGCCGCACGCGCGGGGGGGCGCGTGGGGCCGCGGCGCTCGCGGGCGACGACGACGGCGAGGTGGTGGCGCTCGACTTCGACGGACACGGCCAGCGCCGCGGGGAGCCCGTCTTCTGGCGCCAGCACGTCGGCGGCGCGATGCAGCTCGCCGCGGTGCCGAACGCGAGCGAGCCCGTGGCGATCCTCGAGCGCCCGGTGCGCGGCACCACGATGACGGGCGGGCAGGCGCGCGAGCAGGTGCTCGTGCGGCTCACGCCCACGCTCGAGCCCGACGGAGAGCCCGAGCGCCTGGGGCTCGGCCCCTACCCCACCACGGCCGTGGCGCGGGGCCGCGACCTCGTCGTCGCGCAGTGGGCCGAGGCGCGCGGGCTCGCGCTCTCGACGCTGCCGGTCGACGACGCGGGGCACGTGCGCGTCGAGCTCCCGCGCATCTGGACCACCGATCCCTTCGAGGGCGTCCCGCTCGGTCACGCCACCGTGCGCGGCGCGGGCAACGTGCTCTACGACCTCATGCTCCACGGCGACGACGTCGCGGGCGGGCTGCACGCGTACGTGACGTACGTGCCGCCCGCGGGCACGCCCTACCCGCGGCGTGACGTCCTCCCCCTGCGGGCTCGAGTCATCGCCCGGCCCGCGCTGCTGCCCGCCGAAGACGGCGTCGCGGTGGTGATGGCCACCTACGACGAGCTCGGGGGTGGGGTCGACGTCGCGCACGTGCGCTGCGACATGCTCACCCTGCCCGCGCGACCGTAGCTTCGCGCGGCGTGATAGAACCATCACGTCAGGGGGCGACGCTCGCGCCCCTGACGGACGGAGCTCATGCGCACCCTTCTTATGCCTCGCCTCGCCCTCGCCCTGCTGGCGCTCACGGGCTGTTCGCTCGTGGTCGACCCCGACACGTCACAGCTCCAGCCGCGCCCCGCGGTCGACGGCTCGCTGCCCGACACGCCCGCGATCGATTCACCCGCGATCGATTCACCCGCGAGTGACACGCCCGCGACCGACACGCCCACGATCGATTCGCCCACGATCGACGCGCCCGCGACCGACGCGCCGCCCGAGGACGTGCCGCCGACGGACGCGCCCGAGGACGTGCCGCCGACGGACGTGCCCGAGGACGCTCCGCCCGACGTGCCGTGCATGGGCGCGACGACGCTCTGCGGCGAGGTGTGCGTCGACACGCAGAGCGACCCGCGCAACTGCGGCGCCTGCGGGCGCGCGTGCATCGCGGGCCAGGCGTGCACGGGCGGCGCGTGCATGACGATCTCGACGTGCATGCCGCCCCGGCTGATGTGCGGGGCCTCGTGCGTCGACCCGCGCTCCGACGCGACCAACTGCGGCTCGTGCGGAGCGCGCTGCCCCGCGGGCGCGACCTGCGGCGGGGGCATGTGCCGCTGCGGGGCCTCGCTCTCGCTCTGCGCCGACGCGTGCGTCGACACGCAGACCGACGAGCAGCACTGCGGCCGCTGCGGTCACGCGTGCGCGTCGACCGAGACCTGCACCGCCGGCGCGTGCGTGCCGGTGTGCACGGGCTTTCAGCGCCTCTGCGCCGGCGCGTGCGTCGACGTGCAGAGCGACCCGCGCAACTGCGGCATGTGCGGGCGCGCGTGCGCCGCGAGCGAGACCTGCGCCGCGGGCGCGTGCACGCCGACCTCGATGTGCACCGCGCCGCTGACCATGTGCGGCGCCGCCTGCGTCGACCTGAGCACGACCAACGCGCACTGCGGCCGGTGCGACCGCGCCTGCGCCGCGGGCGAGGCGTGCTCGGGCGGCACGTGCCAGCCCGTGTGCTCGGGCGGTCAGACGCTCTGCGGCGCGGCGTGCGCCGACACGCAGAGCGACCCGCGCAACTGCGGCGGGTGCGGGCGCGCGTGCGCCGCGGGCCAGTCGTGCTCGGGCGGCGCGTGCCGCGCGATCTGCCCGACCGGGCAGTCGCTCTGCGGCGGCGTGTGCGTCGACACCTCGTCGGACTTTCGCAACTGCGGCGGCTGCGGCACGACCTGCGCCGCGGGGCTGCTCTGCGCGGGCGGCGCCTGCACCTGCGGGTGCGCCGCGGGGAGCACCTGCTGCCCGAGCGGAACGGGCTCGGTGGGCTGCACCATCCTGGCGCTCGACCCGCGCAACTGCGGCCGCTGCGGCAACGTGTGCCCGACGGGCCAGATCTGCACGGGCGGCGCGTGCACGGCGGTCTCGACCTGCGGCGCGCCCCGGACCATGTGCGGCGCCGCCTGCGTCGACACGCAGACCGACGCGATGAACTGCGGCGCGTGCGGCACCGCCTGCGGCGCGGGCCAGTCGTGCGTGGCGGGCCGCTGCCAGTGCCCCGCGGGGCAGACGCTCTGCGGCGGGCGCTGCGTGTCGACGGCGACCGACGCGATGAACTGCGGCGCGTGCGGCAGCGCGTGCCCCGCGGGCATGACCTGCGCGGGCGGCGCGTGCGGCTGCGCGGCGCCGTCGATGGTGTGCGGCGGCGCGTGCGTGAACGTGCAGACCGACGCGCGAAACTGCGGGCGCTGCGGCAACGCGTGCCCCGTCGGCGCCGCGTGCCAGACGGGCCGCTGCGTGTGCCCGTCGGGGTCGTTCTACAACGGCTCGCTGTGCGTGAGCCTCGCGAGCGACCCGAACAACTGCGGCTTCCCGTTCAACCGCTGCCGCGGGGACCAGATGTGCTCGGCCGGGCGCTGCGTGTGCCGCACGGGGCTCACGCCGCTCTCGAGCGGGCTCTGCACCGACCTGCAGTCGAGCCCCAACAACTGCGGCTCCATCGGCAACCGGTGCAGCGGCGGCCAGGCGTGCGTGGCGGGCCGCTGCCGCAACAACGACGCGTGCAACTCGCCCAACACCAACTGCAGCGGGTGGTGCGTCAACCGCAGCACGCACCCCTTCCACTGCGGCTCGTGCAACAACCCCTGCGCGCAGGACCAGGTCTGCGTCATGGGCCGCTGCCGCAACTTCGTCGCCCCCGCGGGCTGCAACACGTGCCCCTGCGCGTGCGCGTCGGGCCGTACGTGCTGCGCCTCGCAGGACCGCCGCGCCGGCGTGTGCCTCGAGGGCTCGACCTGCCCGTGACGTGAGCGCCGGGCGCGCCCGTGACGCGCCCGACTCTCCCCCTACGAGTTCAGCGCGTCGATGATCTCTTCGACGGCCTTGCGCGCGCGGGCCACGTCCTGCGGCGGGAGCGAGACGGCGCCCACCACGGGGTGCCCGCCGCCGCCGTAGCGCTCGCAGAGGGCGGCGATGTTGTGCCTGCGCTCGCGCCTCGCCCAGGGGTTGAAGCCCACCGAGATCTTCACCCGCTTGGGGTTGCGCGAGAGCACCACGGAGTAGAGCGCCGTGGGGAAGAGCTTGTAGCCCACGAACTTCGCCACGGTGTCGAGGGGCGCGTCGGAGAGGTCGAACCACGCCACGTCGCGGCGCTGCTCGCCCACGTCGGCCATGCGCTTCGCGAGCGCGTCGTGGCGCTGCTTGATGGGCCCGAGGCGCTGGGCGATCACCGGCAGCGCGGCCACCTCGGCGAGCGGGCGCGACGCGAGCAGCGGGATGAGCTGCGCGTTGAGGTGGTCGTCGCCCTGCTCCTGCACCACGGCGGCGATGGCCATGGCGGGCGGGTCGAACGAGCTCGCCACGTCGGCGTCGGGGAAGCGCGCCGCGTCGATGATGTCGGACCACGTGACGAGCTCCTCGAGGTCGGGCGCCGACCACCCGAAGCGCTCGCGCGCCACGTCGACCAGGAGCTTCGTGCACGACCCGTAGGCGCCGTCGTGAAACTTCCTGCCCGAGACGTCCGCGCGAAAGTGCGCCTCGCTGCCCCTCTCCTGAAACGCGCTCACGTGGTGGTCGAAGTACCAGGTGAGCTGCTCCGAGGTGCTGTAGCGGTAGTCGAGGATGGCGTTGACCGCGCCCCTCTTGAGCTTGTCCCCGGGCGGCGGCGCGTTGGGCTCGTAGAGGAGCCCGCGGTAGGTGAACTCCGCGCGCGCGAGCTCGGGCGAGGTCTCTCGCAGGAAGCGCGAGAAGATCGCGGCCGTCGTGGCGCCGTCGAAACAATATCCGTGGTGGGCGACGAGGACTTCCATGGCGTGCGGCGCACCATGCCACCACCGGGGGCAAAGGCAAAAGCCCTTTGACGCCGCGGCGCCGGGGTTGTACGCGTTGCCCGCCCATGCGCACGCGGCACCTCGGACGGAGCGGGATCACGGTCGGCGAGATCGGCCTGGGCACCTGGAGCCTCTCGGGCGACGGCTACGGCCCGGTGACCCCCGACGACGCGCGGGCCACCCTCGAGGCCGCGCTCGACGAGGGCTGCACCTTCGTCGAGACGGCCGACTGCTACGCCGAGGGGCGCGTCGAGGAGATGATCGGCGACGTGCTCCGCGCGCGCGGGCGCTCGAAGGCCGTGGTCTCGACGCGCGTCGGCGTCGACCGCGGCGGAGAGGTTCCCCGCAAGCGCTTCACGCCCGACTACCTCACGCGCGCTTGTGAAGCCTCGCTCAAGCGCCTCAAGACCGACTACGTCGACGCGCTCGTGCTGCACAACCCGCTCACGGCCACCCTCGCGCGCCCCGAGACGTGGGAGGCCATGGCGGCCCTCAAGAGGTCGGGCAAGGCCCGGCTCGTCGGCGCCAGCGTGGGGAGCGTCGAGGCCGGCGAGGCCGCGATCCGCGGCGGCGCCGAGCTGCTGGTGGTGCCGTACAACCTGTTCTTCCCCAAGGTGCTGCACCGGCTCTCGGCGGCGCTCTCGGGCGCGACGGTGGCCGTGGTGGTGCGCTCGCCGCTCGCGTACGGCGCGCTCGCCGACACGTGGGGCGCGAGCCGGCGCTTTCGCGACGAGGACCACCGCATGTACCGATGGAGCGCCGCCGACCTCGCGCGCCGCGTCCGCCAGCGCGAGGCGCTGCGCCCGCTGGTGAAGGGAGACGTGACCTCGGTGCGCGACCTCGCGCTGCGCTACGTGCTCTCGAACGGGCTCGTGAGCGTGGCGGTGCCCGGCGCGCGCATCCCCGAGCACGCGCGCCAGAACGCGCACGCCGCGGCCACCATGCCGTACCTGCCCGAGAGCGACCTGGCGTCCATCGGCCAGCTCCTCTCGTCGGTGGGCATCGAGGGCTAGCGTTTCACCGCGGTGAGGGTATAGCCTCGCGCGGCTTCAACGCCGCCGCCCATGGCGCGCGACCCCCGCCGGAGGACCTGTTCGATGTTCTGTCCCAACTGCGGCCATCAGAACCCTGAAAACGCCGCGAACTGCCAGCGCTGCGCCACGGCCCTCGCGCCCGCGAGCGCCGGCGCCGGTGCGGGCAAGCCCGCGCCCAAGTTCAAGGGCACGATGCTCATGACCTCGTCGGACCAGAGCTTCGGCGCGCCCGGCGCCGCGCGGCCCGGCCCCGGCGCGCAGGCCCAGTTCCAGAAGACGATGGTCGGCGGCATGTCGGTGGTCGACCCCGCGTCGCTCGGCGGCGGCGGCGACGAGGACGACGCGCTCGAGTCGAAGACGGTGATGCAGCCCTCGCAGTTCGACGCGCCGCGCGCGCCGCCCACGACGGGCGGGCCTCCCCTCGGCGCGCCCCCT
>JBDHVF010000066.1:0-17636 GCA_039809605.1 Polyangiales bacterium
CCACCGAGTGCGGGTGCCCTTCCACCGAATGCGGGTGCCCTTCCACCGAATGCGGGTGCCCTTCCACCGAATGCGGGTGCCCTTCCACCGAGTGCGGGTGCCCTTCCACCGAGTGCGGGTGCCCTTCCACCGAGTGTCGCCGTCGCTCCACCGGCGATCGTGCGCTCGCTACGCGGCGTGCGGGCATCGCTCTCGGAGCTCTCGGCGAGCGGCGGCGTGACGCGCGGGGCGCTCCACGCGCGCGCGAGCCGCGCCGCGGAGGATTTCGGGTCGTGCGTGCAGGCCCTCGCGCGGTCGCGAGGCGGCGACGCGTTGCCCGAGCCGTTGACGTGTCAAGTCTCGGTCGACGTGCGCGACCGACGCGTCGACACGGTGCGCCTCGCCGGGGCGCCCGGGTGGATGTCCTCGTGCAGCGGCGCCGTGCGCGGCGCGTTCTCGGGCGACCTCCCGCAGTCCGAAGACACCGAGTACACGATCCGCCTCGGCGTCACGCTCACGCCCGAGCGATGAGCGTCCGTACGTGGGGTGACGCGGGCGTCGGGGTCACTCGACGCTTGCATCCGCGGTGTGTTCGCCCCGATGCTCGCGGCCGTCATGCGACGGGTGTTGGTGGTGGCCGCGCTCGCGGCCTGGGGATGCGCGGCGGCGCGGCGCGGCGAGGGGCTCGAGCCGTCGGCGCTCCCCGCGAACGTCCGCGGTGACTACGAGCTCTTCGCGTCGCGGTGCTCGCGGTGCCACTCGCTCGCGCGGCCGCTCGGGTCGAACTTCGACCCTGCCCGGTGGCGCGTCTACGTCGAGCGCATGCGGCTCCAGCCCGCCTCGGGCATCGCGCTCTCCGACGTGCCGGGCATCCTGCGCTTTCTCGACTGGTACAGCGCGCACCGCGCGGAGGTCGTGGGCCGATGAAGCACCGCGCGCTCGTGCTGCTGGTGGTGGCGCTCTCGGTGCTGCTCGCGGCGCCGCTGCGCGCCCTCGCGATCGAGTACAGCCTCGCGGGCACGCTGCAGCTCGACTACCTGTTCGTGCCCTTCTCGCGCGACGACCCGCGGCCCTCGACGCACACGCTCGACGGCTTCACCGAGGAGCTCTCGCTCAAGGTGGCCGTCGACGTGACCGACCACGTCACGGCCAACGCCAAGGTCTGCTACGGCTGCCACGGGTTCGAGGTGGGCATGGCCTACGCCGACGTGCGCCTCGCCGACGCGCTGACCTTCCGCTTCGGTCGCTTCTCGCCGTCGTTCGGGGAGTTCACCCTGCGCCACGACCCGGCCAACCACCGCTTGAGCGACAAGCCCCTGCCCTACGACATGGGGCGCATGTTGCGGCTCACCGACTTCAACCGCTCGGTGCTCCCCTCGCCCTACGTCGACAACGGCGTCGAGGTGCTCGGCACGCACTCGCTCGGGCGACGGGTGCAGCTCGACTGGGCCGCGCACGTCGTCGCCGGCATGCGCGCCCCCACCGACGCGCCCTACGACGTCGACTTCACGCTCCAGCGCAGCGCGTCGCCCTACTACATCGACAACAACGACCAGCCCTCGGTGGGCGGGCGCGTGGGCGTGAACGTGCGCCTCGCCGAGCGCGCCGACCTCTCGCTCGGCGCGTCGGTGATGTGGGGCACCTACGACACCCGCGCGCGGATGCAGTACCTCGTGCTCGGCGCCGACGCGTACCTGCGCGTGGGGCGCACCAACGTGCGGGCCGAGTACCTCCTGCGGCGCACGGAGATGTACGGCGGCGACCAGGGGCGCTTCGACTACGCGCTCATCCCCGAAGGCGGCGGAGCGCCCGAGCGCGTCGCGCAGGTGCGCGACGGGTGGTACGTCGAGGTCGAGCAGCCCGTGCTCCGCAACCTCGACGTGATCCTCCGGTGGGACGGGCTCCGCCGCCGCGGCAACGTCGCCCCGGGCTCGACGCTCGACTTCGACGCGGGCATCTCGCGCTGGACGCTCGGCGCCAACCTGGTGATCGAGCGCGGCTACCGGCTCAAGGCCTCGGTCGAGCACTACAGCTACTGGGGCCTGCGCAACGGCGTCACGTGGGACCTCGCCGCCCACCTCGGCGCCATCGCGTCGTTCTGACCGAGCGCGTTCTCGCGGAGCCCCCGCTTCGTGGGATCATCGCGGCCCGCACCGCTCCCCGGAGGCAGTTCTCTTGGCCCGTCTGACTTCTCCCGCCGCGCGCCACGCGTGGCTCCTCGCGCTGCTCGTGCCCGCGTGCTTCGAAGAGCCCCCCGTGGTGACGCTCCCCGCCGACGGCTCGCTCGACGCGCCCGAGGTCGCGCGCCCCGACGCCTCGCCCGACACCTCCGTCGACGCGTCGACGCCCGACGACCGCTTCGACCTCGACGCGGGCGACGCGCGCTCCGACGCGGCGGGCGCGGATTGCTCGTCGAGCGCGCCGTGCCCCGACGGGTTCGTGTGCGTCGCGGGCCGCTGCGCGCGCGACACGGGGCCGTGCGGCGGGGGGTGCTCCAACGACGGACGCTGCGTGGCCGACGCGGGCCGGTGCACGCCCTTCGGCCCCGGCGAGAGCGACCCCGCGTGCACGCGCGAGATCCGCCCCGGCGTGTTCTCTCCCGCGGTGCAGTGCCGCTTCTCCGACGCGCCCGCGGGCGACCCCTACCCCAACCACCTGCACGTGCTCTCGACGCCGATGGTGATGGACCTGCGCGTCTACCGCCCGTCGCCCGACGCGCCCTCGCGCCCGTCGATCGTCGCGGTCTTCGACGACGGCGACGACGGCGGCTCGGAGAACCCCACGGGGCTCATCCGCGTGCTCGACGGCGCCACGTGCGCGCTGCAAGACAACCTCTCGGAGCAGCTCGTCTCGCACAGCTCTCCCCCCGCGGTGGCCGACCTCGACGGCGACGGCACGCCCGAGATCGTGGCGTTCAAAGCGGGCGGAGGCCTCGTGGCCTTTCGCTACCAGCGCGCGGGAGAGGGCGACGCGGGCGCGCGCGGCGCGTGGCGCGTGATGTGGCGCTCGACGCGCGACGGCATGGCCTTCGACCCCACGGGCGGCGGATGGGCCGGGCCCACGGTGGCCGACGTCGACGACGACGGGCGCCCCGAGGTGCTGCGTCACGGCATGGTGTTCTCGGGGCAGACGGGCGCGTACCTCGGCGGCGACGCGCTGCGCGAGCAGCTCGCGAGCTACTCCGCGGGCGCGTTCTCGGTGGCGCTCGACGTCGACGAAGACGGCATCGTGGAGCTCGTCACCCCGTCGGGCACCTACGCGTGGAGCGCCCCGACTCGGGCGTGGGTGCGCGAGAGCTGGTACGCCCGCGCGGGCTGCATGGGCGCGGGCTGCGGCGAGGGACAGGTGGCCGTGGCGAACCTGGGCGACTGGCTCACCGAGCGCGTGCGCGACGCGGGGCTGCCCGAGGTCGCGGTGGTGTCGTCGGGCTACGTGCGCATCGACACGATCGACGGCCGCACGGTCTTCGGCCCCGTGGCGCTGCCGGGCGGGGGCACCGGAGGGCCTCCCACGGTGGCCGACTTCGACGGCGACGGCAGGCCCGAGATCGCGACGGCGGGCGCGCGGGCCTACTCGGTGATCGACCCCGACTGCGCCGCCGAGGTGCCCGCGGCGCGCGCGGGGGGCCGCTGCGAGACGGGCAACCGCGAGGGGGTGCTCTGGTCGCAGCCCTCGCAGGACGCGAGTTCGAACGTCACGGGCAGCACGTCGTTCGACTTCGAGGGCGACGGGCGCGTCGAGGCGGTGTACGCCGACGAGTGCTTCGCGCGCGTGTACGACGGGCGCACGGGGGCGGTGCTCTTCTCGCAGCACCACTCGTCGTGCACCTGGTACGAGAACCCCGTGGTGGCCGACGTCGACGGCGATTTTCGCGCCGAGATCGTCGTGGGGAGCAACTTCAACTGCGGCTCGGCGACGTCGGGCATCGCGTGCCCCGGCGTGGGCGCGCGCAACGTCGACACGCTCTTCGCGGGCGTGCGCTGCCAGACGGGGCGCGACTGCATCTCGGGGTCGTGCGTCGAGGGCTTCTGCCGCTGCGCGAGCGACGCCGAGTGCTGCCCAGGCGCGGGGGCCGACGCGGGCGCGGCGGTCGAGTGCACGTACGTGTGCGCGGCGCCTCCGATGGGAACGCCCGGCGCGGGCGACACGTGCCGCGCGTCGCGCCCCGTGGGCGTGCGCGGGCTGCGGGTGTACAGCGACATCGCCGACCGCTGGGTGGGCTCGCGGCCCCTGTGGAACCAGCACGTCTACCACGTGACGAACGTGGGCGACGACGGCACCGTTCCGCGCACCTCGCGGGTGGCGTTCAACTGGCGCGACCCGTCGCTCAACAACTTTCGCACGAACACGCAGGGCGGCGTGGAGCGCATGGCCTCGCCCGACGCCACGTCGTCGGTGCTGCGCTTCGAGTGCGGCACCTCGGGCGCGCGCATCACGGCGCGCGTGTGCAACCGCGGCACCGCCCCGCTCGGCGACGGGCTGCCGGTGGGCGTCTTCGACGGAGACCCCGCCGCGGGGGCGAACCGCATCTGCACGCTCTCGACGCCGCGCGCGCTCTCACCCGGCGAGTGCGTCGACCTCGCGTGCGAGTGGCCCGCCGCGCCCGCGCGTGAGCCCGGCGTCACGGTGTACGTGCGCGCCGACGACACCGGCACCCGACGCGAATGCAACGAGAGCAACAACCTCGGGACGCTCCCCGGCGTGAACTGCCGCCCGCCGGGCTGAGGGGGTCGAGAGAATCTCTCGCGAACGCTTGACGGCCCCGAACGACACGGGTACAAGTCGGGTCCCTTTTCGGGGCGTAGCGCAGCCTGGTAGCGCACATGGTTCGGGACCATGGAGTCGGAGGTTCAAATCCTCTCGCCCCGACTCATTTTTCGTAAGAGTTCCGCGCAGTTGGCGAGTTCGGCTCCGAACCGGAGCTAAACTCGGAGCTAAACTACCGGCGCGGGCGACACTGAAAGAGGCGCGACCACCTCGGTGGTTCGCGCCTCTTGTCGTTCGGAGCCCGACGTGCTCGCGTCGTGCCTCGTCCCTGTTGCGGACGGTCTTGGCGCCCCAGGCCGCCGCCACCCTGACCGTGCTGCCCCTCATCGAGCGAGTCGTCCGTGAGGCGCACAGACGCCGCCTCCGGCGTCCAGGGTTGCGGCAGCTGCACGCCCACACCGCCGTCACATCGCGTCGTCGGTCGGCGCTGAGGCGATCGCGCGGGAGGTCCGCCACCTCACCTCTCGGATTGATCGGCTGAGCGCTCAGTTCGCGGAGCTCAAGGGCATCCTCGGAGACCTGCCGAAGGGATCGAGGAGGGCCGTTCCTGCGGCGCACGCCGACCTTCGGTCGTGGTCGGCGACTGCATGCCAAACGAATATTCTTAGGCGGCAAGGTCGAGCTCCCGCGTGAGCGTGTCGGGGATCCTCGCGCGGCCGCTGGTTTCTCTTGACATTACACGTCAACCATGTAGGTTCGCAAGTTGCCGTGAGCGTTGCTGGCCATTCGTTCTCCCCCTTCGTCACAGCAGCACTAGTAGTGCTGACGTGCTCCTGTGCCGAACTCGCGCACCGGCCTGCGCTGCGAAGCGGTACGTGGAATATCAGGATTCGGAGCGACGAACCGGACAGACAGGTCGTGGTTGAGCACTCCACCTCCAATCACGAACTTTCCAGTTGGGATCGGGTGTGCGCGCTCCCCTGCACAGTTATGTTGCGCGGAGGCGAGTACTATCGCCTCCGCGGTCTCGATATGCACACGGCCGTCATTCAAGACGTTCCAGACCAAGCTCGTGTCCTGGTGGTCCACCCAGGCAGCCAAGCCGCACTGAACCGATTGCATGGTATCTTCAACGCTGGCTATCTCGTCGGCTTCGCGGGAATTGGGCTGTTGATCGGGGGCGCGGTAAGCGACGATGGCAGCGCGAAGACCTTGCAGATCGTCGGAGGAAGCCTCGCTGGCGTGGGATTCCTCGCCATCCCCGCCCTGGTGATGCAGGTTCTTGCCCCGCTTTGGAGAACCACGCAGGCGTTCTACTCATCCGAGTAGAGGGAACCGGGGTTCGAGGTCCGGTGCCGTCTTCTCGAGACCCCTCACCCTCATTAGCACAACGTGCCCGCTGGGCTGTAGGCCGTCATTCATCGCGGCGCCTCGGACGCGCGGGCTGGAGGTGACGCAGACCCGATGGATCCACTCCACCTCGCACACTTCGGCTCGCTCTGTGCGTGGGGTGGGGTAGTGCTCACCGAAGTCTTGATCGAGGGACTCGGCACGGACCCGTCCGGGCGTGATGCGGCCGCTCGCCTCCATTATTGGATTGACCTCACTGTCGAGATTCCCTTGGTCGTGATGGTCCTGGTGACCGGTGCCCTCCTCGCCCAGCGTAGCTGGCCGCTCACGCCGCTGCTTTGGATTAAGATCGGCGCGGGGGCGGTCGCGATCACGTCCAACTTGGCGTGCAGTGCGGTGGTCATCGCCCGCTACCGACGGCGCGCGGACCCCGTGGCGGTGCGGCGACTGCACGCGCTCGTCCGCCTCTCGGCGCTAGGCATCCCGTTCGGCGCGGTCGCCGCCTACATCGGGCTCGTGCACTTCATATGACGGTGCGCGGACGGGGCCAGCGCTGCGGTATTCCCGCGCGTAGAAGTAGTTCGTAGCGGCGTCCACGATCAGCGTCGACGCCGACGTCGCGTTGCGCCAGAGCCGCGGTGCGGTGCGGCGCAGGCGGTAGAACTCCTGCCCCACCCAGAGCGTCCCCTCCGCGAGTTCGCGCGCGCTCATCTGGCGAGGGCGGAAGGTCGTCATCACGCCCGAGACGTTCGCCGTCAGGCGATGGACCATCTCAAGCCGCGTCTCCAAAGGCTGCAGCCACCAGGGGTCGTAAAGAAGGCGCCCCTGGTCCTTCAGTTCGGCGTAGAGCGGGCTCGACGGGTACGGGCGCAGGACGTTGAGGTTCAGAACGTCGACGCCGCTCTCCGAGGCCCACTCGAGCGTGCGCGTGAACACGGTGGGGCCGTCGGCGTCGAAACCGAAGACCAGCGCCGCGATGATGAAGATGCCGCGCTGCTTGAGCGCTCGGACGAGTGGCGCGAAGCGTACCGAGGGGGCCAGCGTCTTGCGCGCCCCCTTCAAGCTCTCCTCGAGCACCGAGTCGAAGCCGACGAAGACCCAGCGCATGCCGCCAGCCGCGAGGTCGTCGAGTAGCGCGCCATCGTTCGCCGAGGCGATCGTCATAGCGGCCCCCCACCGCGCGCCCGGGTAGTGCCGCCCGATCGCGCGTGCGAGCTCCCTGGCCTTCGCGTGCGAGCTGGCGAAGTTGTCGTCCCCAAAGAACCACTTGCGAAACCCGCCGGGATACTCCGGCAGGAGGGAGATCTCGGCCAGCACCTGCCCCACGGACTTCCACCGCAGCACATCGGTGTAAAGGTTGTTGCTCGCACAGAAGCTGCAGCGGAACTGGCACCCCCTCCCGAACTCCAACACACCCGGATCCATGTACGCCCGCGAGTACCGGTACAGGCCGAAGTCCGGAATCGGCGAGCGTTCGAGGTCGCAGTTCTCGCCGCTGCGGAACGTCATCCCTGGGAGCGTGGTCGCGTCGAAGGCGCCGGCCTCGAACGCCTCGATCACGCGCGGCAAGTGCGTCTCGGCCTCGCCGTGGACCGCGGCGTTGGCGTAGCCCGCGACTTCATCGAGGCACGCCGACGCGTGCGGGCCACCGATCACCACGGCAAACCCCAACCTCATGAGGCGCAACGCCAGCGCCCGCGCCTCGAACGCGAGGTTCGTACGCACCGAGAGCAGCATCAACGTACGCTCGCGCGGCAGGCGATCGATGTAATCAAAATCGACAGGTGTACCGATCTCGTCCCACATGCGGATGCGACAGTCCGGGCGCGACCGGCGCACCAGCGACGCGAGCAACGGCAGCGTCGCGGCACCGACGATCATCTCTGGCACCTCGAGGGTGCCGCGCCCGTTGCGGGGCGTCGGGTAGCTCACGTTGATCACGCACGCGTGCGTGAGCTTCGTCGCGCGGGCGGCCCCGCGAGACGCGCGGATCCTAATGAGCGGTCCCGTGGACTCGCGGCTCATGTTCGCCCCCCTCGAATTACAAACCCAGGTCGTGGTAGTAGGCCCGCCGCCAGCCCAGGTTGGCGACGAGCGGCAGGTAGTTGCGCGGGCCGCGATGGCGCGCCCCGTCGATGACGCGCCGCAGGATTGACGGCAGCGCGTAGAACTGCCGCGCCGCGCTCCGAAACCCCTCCAACAACCGCTCCGGTGTCATCCGACGCGGCCGGAACACGACGTGGTTCTCGTCGTAGTGGTTCATGTCTCGATCAAGGATGCGGCCCTCGCGCTCCATGTCGACGTGGAGCCGCGTCCCCGGGTATGGCGTAAGCACCTTGAACGATGCCGAGTTGAACCCGGTACGGTGGAGGTACTCGACGGTGCGATCGAAGATGTCTGCGCCGTCGTCCTCAAAACCGAAGACGATGCCGGCGTGCGCCGCGATGCCATGATCGCTCAGGCGGCGCACCAGTTCGGGGTATCGGTCGACGCGATTGAACCCCTTCCTGGCCGCGTTCAGGCTGGCTTGGGCCACGCTCTCGACCCCGAGATAGAGCGCCCGGCAGCCGCCGTCGGCCATGGCGCGCAGCAGGCGGGTATCCCGCGCCACTGCCGTCGTTGCCTCGCCGAACCAGGTACGCCGCAGCGGCGCCAGAGCGCGGAACAGTACCTCGGCGTAGTGCGGGTCCGCTGTCGGGTTCTCATCCCAGAGGATGAAGTAATCTCCAGGCATGCGGCGCACGTCGTCGAGCACATCCTCCACTGGGCGGTGACGCACGCGGTCGTCGTACATGGGCGGGATCGAGCAGAACGCGCACCGCAGCGGGCAGCCACGTGTGGCCAACACCGAGTAGATCCGGTGCGGCTTGCCCCGCAGCAGTTCCCAACGGAGGCGGTGGTGCGGAATCGCCCCGGCGCCGGGATCCTCGTAGCGGCGCGCGAGCCGCCCCGCGAACGCATCTGTGAGGATGCGCCCCCACGTGGCCTCGACTCCGCCGCGGACGATGGCGTCCGCATGGGGGGCGGCGAGATCTGGCGCCAGGGACGCGTGCGCGCCCCCGAGGATCACCGGAATTCCCAGGCCGCGGTACCAACGCGCGATCTCGTAACCGCGTTCAGAGGTGCACGCCTTGATCGAGATGCCGACGAGGTCCGCTCCAGCGTCGAGGGGCACTTCCTCGACGGTCTCGTCGTAGATCTCGACGGCCCAATCGGCGGGGGTGAGGGACGCGATCGTGAGGAGTTGCAGCGGTGCGATGCTGAACATCTCTGCATTCCCGTTGCGCGCCCGATTCCCGGCCGGCGCGGGATTGATCAATCTCAGTCGTCGCACCACTCGCCTCCGTTCGCCTGACACGCTCGCTCGTGATGCCAAGGGTGTCAACGGTCGTCCGCCGATCTGTTGACGCGCACGCAACTTTGCGGACGCTTCGGCCCCTTCCTCATCATCGTCCGAGCGCACCCACCCCTCGGACGGCGCCGCACCACGTGCACCCGATCACTTTGTACGGCGTACCACGGCGACAAGCGCGCTGAGAACACGCAGTGGAGGAGGGCTCCTCGGTGGTGCGATCGATACGCCCACCTGTGGTTTCCCCTCGGCATTGTAGGGGAATGTGCACGCCTAACGCCGGGACGACGGTGCACCGGGCACGCGTTCTTCCGGTGGTGTTGACGAGCAAGAAACGCCCTGTGTAGCCTCGGTGGGATGGTCATGGGCACAGTCCCGACGATGCAGGCAAGCCGGGGACGAGGGGTCATCTGGGCGCTCTCCGCTCTGTCCCTGTGTTGGGGTTGGAGGTACGTCGACTTCCTGACCTATACCCAGAGCGGGATGTTCAACGTGCTCGGCCGCGCGTGCTCCTGGGCTATCACTCTTGTGCCGCTCGTGTGGGTCGCCGTGCTGGGGGGCATGCAGCGGCACCCGACTCGCCATCGGAAGGCCGCCACGCTCGGCAGCTTCCTCCTGCTTTTGCTCTGGACTGGGCTAGCACTCGCGGGCGAGGGGAAGTTCCTCGAGTTGAGGGCGCCACGCGAGCCCGACCGGGGGGGCCAGGCGGCGCGCGCTAACGAGACATGGGTCGTGGTGGGGATTGACGGGAGTGCCTCGGACGAGACGTTCAATCTCGATGGCAGCCCACACGCGAACTCACACGTTTTCAACTTCATGAACGGACTGACAGGTGTTCCCTTCCGGGCCTATTTCCACGGTCCGGCCACCTTGGGACCCAATCACTCCGGGCACGATGTCGATCGGATTCGGGACCTTGCTCTCCGGTACATCACCAACGCGATGGCAGCGATCCGTCGCGGCGGTCGGGAACCGCGAGTCGCACTCGTTGGTCATAGCCGTGGTGGGCTCGCTGCCCTCCTCGTGGCGAAATGTCTTAGCGATCGAGGTGACCATGTTGCATTCATGGGGCTGCTCGACGCTGTCGATCGTCGTCCCCCGTGGTATCGCGCCGCAGCCGGCGTCATCGGCCTCGAAGCTCCCACGAAAGTACCGCCCGGCGTCGAACACGCCTTCCATATCATCCGTGATCGCGCCGCCTGGTCACAGATCTGGTTCGGGAACACGGGGCTCGGCACGGAAGGCAGAGACAATCTCACGATCGCTGTGGCGCCCCCCGCTTCGCATACTGCGGTCGGCGGTGACCCATGGAATCAGCAGGGGTTTGGGAAGATCGACCAATACATCATGTGGCTCCGGCACCCGCTCACCGACCTTGCGGCGGGTGACCGCAGGGCGTCTACTGCGGTCTGGAACGCGCTCCAGAGACAGGCCGCGCGCGCCGGTCTCATTGTCATGGATCCGCGGAGAATCGGGCGGAGCGGGATCGACCCGACCCGCGACATCTTCTGGGGCCCGAACAGGGATACCCTGTCGAATCATCAGCCCGACCTGTCGAGCATACCCCTTCAGCCTTCCCTCACAGCGCATTAACGAGGGCGCTGGCCGACCCGGAGGTGCGCCTTGAGGACGGCCGTCGTGATGGTCAGCCCCCGGGTTTACAGGCAGCACGGAGGAAAGCCTCTCGGAAAGTTCCACCGAGCGAAAGCCCGCCCGTGCCACCGAACCCCAGTTGCCACGGCGAGGGAGCACAGGCACGGGGGCTGCGTGCGGAGTTCGGATCTAACCCCTTCGTCCATGGCCTACGTGCCCGCGAGCGAGAGGTCGATCTTGAGCTTCGAGAGTTCCTCGCAGAGCCGGTTCCACTGCGCGCGGGTGTAGTTGTCGAAGGCCGTGCGCGGCGGCGCGTGCGTGATCCAGCGGATGACCTGCCCGTCGGCTCCGTCATCCTGCACGAGCGTGATGAACGTGTGCCGCATAGCGTGTTGGTGGCGGTGTTCGAGGCCGATGCGCTTGCAGTCGCGCCCGAGGTCGCGGTTCTGGCGGTTGGTGTTGCGGACCTTGCCGTCCTTGTTCGGCACGACGAGGTCGTCGGACTTCGGCGACTCGCCCATGTACTCGGCCCAGCCCGTCGCTTTCCACGCGTCGAGGACGGCCGCGAGCGCGGGGTGCACGGGGACGAGCTTCACGGCCGCAGTCTTCGTCTGCGCTTCGCGCATCGACACCGACTTCACCGCGCGTCGGATGGTGAGACGCGAGAGAGGCTTCATCGCGGGGTCGTAGTCCTTCCAGCGCAGCACGGCGAGCTCCCCCACGCGCATGCCCGTGAGGAACTGGAGCGCGTAGCAGACCCGCCGCACGGGGAGGATGCGCGGGTCAGTCAGGAGCCGCACGATCTCGTCGCGCGTGTAGAGCCAGGTCTCGCGCGCGGTCGGGTCCTTGTCCTCGATCGACGGGAGCTTGCCGCGGATGGGCGCGCAAGGGTTCGCGGTGAGGAGCTCGTCGATCACGGCCGCATCGAGCGAGCGCCGGAGCACGTCGTAGGCGCCGCGGATGGTGCGCGGGGCAAGCGTGCCGCCCCGGAGCGACGGCTGCTCGCCGAGCCACGTGATGTATTCGAGCACGTGGCGCGGCCGCAGCTCGGCGAGCGGCATCTCGGCGAGCGGCCCCTTCGCGAGGTAGACCTCGATGCGCGCGGCGTCCTTCGGCGCCGACTCGTAGTGTTGCTTCTTGATCCACTCGCGCGCGTACGAGAGGACGGTCGGCGTCGCACTCTTCGCAGGCGCCACGGTGCGAGCGGCCGTCACGATGGGCGGCCGCACGACCGGCGGGGGCGGCGAAGCGACGGCGACAGATGCGCGCGGCACGATCGAGGCGGTGGCCTCGGGAAGCGTAGGCGCCGACAACGTGACCGCGGGCAGCGCCGGGGCCTCGCCCTCCGGATCCCACTCCCCCGCGTCGTAGCGGCGCTGGAGTTCCGCGGCGATGGCGCGGGCGTAGATGAGATCGACCGGGTGGCCGTCGCGGCGCGGCGGGCATCGCTCGATCCAGCGGCGCGAGCGCGACCCCGGGCGCAGGTTCACAGCGACCACGATCACTCCGTGGCGCTCGTATGCGGAGCCGGTCCGCGGCCTTCCCTCTCGCGTCGTCATCGCCGTCGTCCTGCGTGCAGGATGAGGTCTCGGACGCCCGACGCCACCGGATCGAGATCGACCGTTCCCGCGTCTTCCGAAGCCGTCGTCTCGGGCGCGATCGTCGCGACCGCGCGATCGACATCGACGGGGGCGACCCATTGCTTGCGGCCGTCGGGGCGGATCGGCACGCCACGACGACGGCACCAGCGGCGGAAGGCGAGGGCACTGCGGAAGCCACGCGAGCGCGCCTCGACGGCGAGGAGCACCCACGCAGGACGCGCGGGTTGTTCGGGAGAGGCAAGAGGTTCCATCGTGACCGTCCTCCAGCGCGAGAGGTCGGTTTCGCTGCAATTCGTGACGGCCCCACGATGCAGTAGCCGCTCTTGCGCGCCGAGGCGAACGCTGCGCGACCGCGCGCACGCTTTAGCGGCGCCCTTCCCGTGACCCACTTCGTGGCGGCGGATTGACCCTCGCGCCGTCGCCGGCGGCAGCGGCGGCGCGGCGGGCTCGTGACCCAGGCGCGCCGGGGGCGTTCCGCTCGGCGGGCGATGAGTCCCCGCGAGCACGGTCGTCGTTGCATTGAGTGCCGTCGTCGCTTCGCGCCTGCCCCCTCGGCGCGCGCGACCCAGCGGGTCTGCGGACCCGACTGTCGCCGTCTCCGCGACAACCGCCTCGCGAAACGGCGCCGCACCCGCGACCTCGACGAGGCCCGCGCCGACGAGCGCGAGCGGCAGCGAAAGCATCGCGCCGCACACCCCACCCGCACGCCCGCCGCCGAGCCCTCCGCGCCGCTGCCGGAGCCGACCTGTCACGCGCCACCCTCCGGCGCCATCCCCCCGAAGCTCCAGCGAAAGATCCTCGAAGCCTGGGACCGCGAGAGCGCCCTGTCACGCGCCAGGCTGGAGCAACAACTCGCGGACATCCTCGCGGGATCCGCGCCCCCGCGTGGGCGCTCCGGGACTGCCGACCCCCCGGTGTCACGAGCCACCCTCGACGCGCAACGCGCTGCGCCCCAGACGCCTTCGTAGCGTCCGCCGGGACGGCGCGTCACGAGCCACCCTCGTCACGCGCCGCCCGACGACGCATCCCTCGGGGTCATGGCACCCGCCGACGCCCACGACCCCGAGCGCCTGATCGACGCCGCGAGCCTGCGCGAGACCTTCGCCGCGCTGCGCGTCGTGAGCGACGCCGCGGTGACCCCGGTGCAGCGCTCCCTCGGGCGTCACGGGCAGCTCTGCGCCGTCACCGCGTGGCGCGACGCCGACGAGGCCCTCGAGGTCGTCGACGGCTTCAAGCGCCTGCGGGCCGCGCGCGCCCTGGGGTGGACGCGGCTGCGCGTGCGCGTGCTCGACGCCGACGCCGCCGACGCCACCGTCGCCGTCGCGACGCTCAACGCCGTCCAGGGGCTCACGGAGCTGGAGGAGGCGTGGCTGTGCCGCGCGCTCTATCGCGAGCACCGCCTCACGCAACCCGAGATCGGCGCGCGCCTGGGGCGCCACAAGAGCTGGGTGTGCCGGCGGCTGACGCTCGCCGAGGGCCTCCACGAGCAGCTCCAGATCGACGTGCGCCTGGGGCTCCTCGCGCCGCGCGCGGCCTGCGAGCTCGCGCGGTTGCCACATGGCAACCAGCCCGCCGCGAGCGTCGCCGCGCAGCGCCGCGGGATGACCGTCGCGCAGGTGGCGCGCATGGTCCAGACCGCGCTCGTGCTGCCCGACGCGGCGGCCCGCGCGCAGTGGCTCACGGAGCTCGCCGAGGGACGCGCACTCGTGCTGCGCGCCGCGCCCGCGCCGCGCCTCAAGAGCGAGGTCGAGCTCCTCCTCGGCGACGTCGACGCCGCGACGCGCGTGGCCGCGCGGCTGCAGGCGCGCCTGCGGGACAAGCCCCTGGCGCGTCTGGAGGCGCCCCACGGGGCACACCTCACCGAGGCGCTCTCGGCGCTGGACCCGGTGCTCGCGCAGCTGCGCGGGTCCATCGGCCGCGTGCTCACGGGAAGGGATCTGCGCGATGCAGCGATGGAGTAACCGGGCGGAGCTGGAGCACCAGGTCGTCACCCTCGCGCGGCAGGGCGAGAAGCTCCGCGTGATCGCCCGCGCGCTGGGGGTCGCGCGCAACACCGTGCGCAAGATCCTTCGAGCGCACGCCCAGCGCGTGGCCGAGGGGCACAGCGTGCTCGACGAGGCACGCCCCGCGGCGCCGCGCCCGTCGATGCTCGCGCCCTGGCAGGGTCGCATCGGCGAGCTCTTCACGAAGTATCCCGACATCACCGCGCAGCGGGTCTTCGAGATCCTCCGCGGCGAGGGCTACGGCGGCGGCTACACGATCATCAAGGACCACGTGCGCGCCGCGCGACCGCGTCCCCCCGTCACGCCGAGCCAGCCGACGCCTGTGTACGGCCCCGGCCAGATGGCCGAGAGCGACTGGACCCCCTGCACCGTCACGTACACCGACGGGCGCCGCGCCACGGTGCAGATCCACGGGATGGTGCTCGCGCACAGCCGCCGCAAGGTCTTCCGCGTCCACGAGCGCGCCGACCTCCACGCGCTGATGGACGCCCACGTCGCCAGCTTCGCGCGCTTCGGGGGCGTGCCGGCCCATTGCAAGTACGACAACCAGAAGGCCGTCGTGCTCGGGTGGGAGGGGTCCAATCCGATCTTCAACCCGCGGTATCTGGCCTTCGCGACCTATTACGAGTTGTCGCCGGTGGCCTGCCGCCCGGGGCGCCCCAACGACAAGCCGAAGGTCGAGCGGAGCTTCTGGGAATACGAGCGATCCTTCCTCAATGCGCGGGAGTTTCGCGACCTCGATGATCTCATCGCACAGCTGGCTCACTGGAATGAGACCGTCTGCGACCGGCGGGTGCACAAGAAGCTCCGTCGCCCGGTGATCGAGCTCTTCGCCGAGGAGGCGCCGCACCTGCAGGCGCTGCCGCGGCACGCCTACGACACCGCTCGCGTGGCCTATCGCGTGTGCTCCATCGACGGCTTCGTGGCCTGGGACGGCAACCGCTACGCGGTCCCCTACGAGGCCATCTACGACGTGCTGCCGGTGCGCGTGACCGAGCGCGAGCTGGTCGTCTACGCGCCCGACCTCAAGGTCCTGGCGCGGCACGAGCTGGCCCCGCGCAGCGCCGGGGTCGACGTCGATCCCGCGCGCATCCACCGCACGCCCGAGCGCCGCGGCGTGGACCTCGACGCCCTGCGCCGCACCTTCGAGGACCTGGGCGACGGCGCCGCCGACTTCTTCGCGGCGCTCGGGCGGCTGGGCACGCGCCTGAGCGGCTATCAGGCGCGGCAGGTGCTGCTCCTGCGCGAGCGCTACGGGAGCGACGACATCGCCGCGGCGCTGCGGCACGCGCTCAGCTTCGGCGCGACCGATCACCGCGCCGTGGCCCGCATCCTGGAGGCGCGCGCCGCGCCCCGCGCGCTGGCCGAGTACGTCACCGACGAGGCCACCCGCCGCGCCGAGCGCGCGCTGGGACGCGCGGAGACGACGGGGCGCGACCTCGATGAGTACGACCGCCTGCCGACGCTCGGCGGGCGCGCCGCGGAGGACCCATCATGGCAAGAGACCGAGACGGACCCGACGACCCCGAGCTGATCGCGCGCCTGCGCCGCGCCCTGGCGGTGCTGGGGCTGACGCACACTGCCGCGCACCTGGAGGAGTACCTGGCGTGGGCGACGCGCGAGCGCCCCGCGCCGAGCGCGCTGCTGGAGCGCGTCTTCGGCGAGCAGGCGCACCTGAAGAGAGAGCGTCGCATCGAGCGACGGATCGAGCAGAGCGGTCTGCGCGCGATGAAGACGCTGGAGGCCTTCCAGTGGGACTTCCAGCCGGGGCTCGACCGCGGCGCGATGCTGGAGCTGGGCACCCTCGCGTGGGTGTCGCGCGCGGAGGACCTGTTGATCACGGGCAAGAGCGGCACGGGCAAGAGCCACCTGCTGATGGCGTACGCGCTTCGCGGCTGCCAGCAGGGCCTCTCGGTGCGCTACGCGCGGTGCGTGGACCTGCTCGACGACCTGTACGCGGGCCTCGCGGACAACACCTACGCGCAGCGCCTCAAGCAGTGGTGCGCGCCGGCGTTGTTGATCATCGACGACGTGGGCCTCGGGCAGGTCAAGAAGCGCGAGGACGAGCCCACCGCGGCGCACACGCTGTACAACCTGCTGGACCGCCGCCACACCCGGGCGTCGACGGCGCTCTCGTCGAACATCAAGCTGAGCGCGTGGGGCAAGTACCTCGGGGACAGCACGGTGGCGGCAGCGATCCTGGACCGGCTCGCGATGCGCGCGGTGCGCGTGGACATCGACGGCCCGAGCTACCGCCAGCACGTCGCCCACGAGCGCGCCCGCGCCGCCGGCAGCGCCCCCGTACGCGACGACGATTCCTCCGGCGCGTAGCCCGCGCCCATCCAACGAACGCTCAACGAACCTCGACGCGCGCACGGCGACGTCATCTTGCGTGATGCCATCGCGAGGGCCCGGCATCGCCGCGACCGAGAGGGTCAACCAGGGGGTCACGAATCCGCCGCCGCCATCGGGCGCCGGGGGCTCTCTGCAACCGCGGGTGGGTCACGCCGCGCGGCGAGAAAGGGTCACGCTGGGACCGCCGCCAATGCGCGCACGCGCTCACCCGCGTCACGCCACGCTGACGCGGGTGAGCGCGTGCGAGCCCCACGCCGCCGCGCGCGCCGCAGCGCGACGTAAGGAGCCGCGGAGGGCGCGGCGGCGTGGGGCTCGTCCCCTCCCCGCCCCCTCAAAGACCCCAGCCGAAGAGCATCTTCGGATGGGGTCTTGATGTGTCCGTCCGGGCACGGTCGTCGGTTCTGCTCTTCCCCTATACATGCGGGACGGCGCTCTTTAGAAAGAGACCTGGATTCAGGGCGATTGCGCAGGTCCGGGTGCCCTCGCCGCTCGGGCGGGGGCTCGGGGCACCACAGCGCTTGGAGGCTCTGCGTCCGCAAGGGCGCGTCATGAGGGCAGGGTGTCAGCGAGCGGAGCTGTCGAGGAGTCCGCGCGAGAAGACGAGCGGCTCGGTGCGGGGCGTCTCGGCGACCTCCCGCATCGAGAGGAAGGCCCGGCCGAAGACGCCCGCGAGCGCGAGGGCCTCGAAGGTCGTCC
>JBDHVF010000067.1:0-17584 GCA_039809605.1 Polyangiales bacterium
GCGCCGCGGGCTGAGTCTGCGCGGGCTGCGTGTGCGCCGCGGGCTGAGTCTGCGCGGGCTGCGTGCGCGCGGCGACCGCGGGTGCAGGCGCGACCGCGGCAGCCGGAGCGACCGCGGGCGCGGGCGTCGGCGCGACCGCGGGCGTGGGCGTGGGCGCGGCCTCGGGCATCGTGGGCGCAGGCGTCGGCGTGAGCTGCGGGACGATCGTCACCGTCTCGGGGGGCACGTCACGCGAGCGGAGCTTCGCGGCGACGAGCCCGCCGACGCTCGCGACGGCGATCACGACGAGCACGCCCGCGATCCACGGGAGCGGCGACGACGACCGCGGCGGCACGGGCATCGACTGGAACCCCGGCGGCGGCACCTGCTGGTTCTGCGGGTACGCCGCGTAGGGGTTCTGCATCGGCATCGGCGCGCCGGCGCCCTGCACCATCGGGTTGGGCGGCATCGCGCCGGGGGCCATCACCGGCGCGGGCGCCATCACCGTCGACGACATGGGGTCGTACGCGGGCGCGCCGACGCCCTGCACCGTGGCCAGCGCGGGGTGCGGCGCGCCGTTGACGCCAGGGACGCCCGCGGCCGGCGGGCGCGACGCGCTCTGCGTGGCGTCTCCCGCGAAGGGGCCGGGGCCGTGCGGGGGCGCGTGACCGGGGAGCCCGAACGCGCGCGAGTCGTCGTTGATGGTCGTGTCGCCGAGGTCGTCGTAGTCGAGCCCGGGCTTCGCCCCCGGCGGGCGCGCGGAGGGAGGCTTCGGGGCGCTCACGGCCGGCGGCGCGGGCGCCGCCACGGGCGGCTCGGTCATGGGCATGCCGAGCATCGTCGCCTTGCGGCCGGGAGGCGGCGGAGGCGCGGCGGCCGACGCGGGCCCCGGCGCGCTCGGGCGGTTGGCCGACGACGGGATCGGCGGGAGCGTGGGCATCTTCGGCAGGCGCGTGTTGAGCGTGCCCGTACCCACGGGCGCCGGCGGCGGGACCGCGGCCGACTGCGGCGGCGGAGGAGGAGGCGCGAGCTGCGGGGCCGAGGCGATCACCGGCGCGTTCATGCCCATGATGGTCGCCGAGCCCGGCAGGTCGAGGCCGGCGTTGAGGCGCGTGGGGGCGTCGTCGGCGCGCTCGTCGAAGCCCGTGGCGCCGGGCAGCGCGGGGTTGGCGCCGGGGTCGATCGCCACCGTGCGCTCGGCTTCGTCGGCCATGTCGAACCCGTCTTCGGAGGACGCGGGCGCGGCGGGCGCCCTGGCGAAGGGCTCGAGCTGCCGCTCGACCTGCTGCGCGCTGAAGGGGCGGTCGCGCTGCTCGCGCGCGAGCAGCGTGAACACGAGCCGCGTGAGGGCCTCGGGCGCGGGGCCCTCGAGCGCCGCGGGGTCTCCCTCGGTCTGCATCTGCACGCGCCGCGCGGCGTCGGCCACGGGGAAGGTGGCCCTGCCCGCGAGGGCCTCGTAGAGCGTCGCGCCGAGGGCGTAGAGGTCGCTGCGAAAGCTCACCAGCCGGCCCGTGATGGCCTCGGGCGCGATGTAGCCCGGCACGCCCGGCACCGCGCGCCCGTCGGAGAGGCGCGTGACGCGCCCCACGGCGGCGTCGAGCACCTTCACCGAGCCGTCGCGCGCGAGCACCACGCGCTCGGGGCGCAGGTCGCGGTGCTGCACGCCGTGGCGGTGGAGCTCCGCGAGCGCGCCGGCGACCTTCATGCCCACCCACGCCGCGGCGCCCGCGTCGAGCGCGCCGCCGGCCGAGAGGCGCTCGGCGAGGGTCTCTCCCTCGACGAGCTCGCGCGCGTACCACGTGAGGTCGCCGGACTCGCCGGCCTCGACCACGCCCGCGAGGGCGTCGTGGCGCACCTGCGCGAGCTTCTGGAGCTCGCGCCGCGCGCGCTGGCGCTCGGCCGCGGAGGCGAACGCGTCGTCGCGCAGCACGCGCACGAGCACGGGCCGCCCGCTCGACGGGTCGCGGCCCTCGAAGAGCTGCGTCGACGCGCTCGAGAAGCGCGCGGGCTTGAGTTGAAAGCGGGCCTGGATCGATTCGGGCAGGGACGCGGAGTCGTTGAGGGCATTCACGGCGGTCATCGCGGGCACGGACCTTACTGCGGTTCTCACCCCGATGCGACTTCGGGGAACGTGGAGTCCTTGGGGTTGATGACGCGTGTCAGCGCACGGTCAGCGGGAAGACGTATTCCTGCCGCGGGTACGTGAAGCTGGCGGTCCACGCGCCCACCACGCGGCCGCCGACCGAGACAGAGAGCGTCGCCGTCGCGTCGGGCGCACCGCACAGGTCGAAGGCCGTGAGCTTGATCTCGTAGTTGCCCGGCGGCGGCGTCTGCGTCGTCCAGCGGATGTTCTCCGCCGTGGGGCGCGTGGGCGTGCACTCGCCGTTGGCGTCCATGTCCATCTGCGCGCCCGACGGAGACGTGCGGTTGCCGAAGTAGACCTCGGCGCCCGCGGGGTCGGTGACCCTGAGGTCGATGTCGGCCGCGCCGCGCCACGACGTGGTGATCTGGATGCCCCCGCCGAGGTAGCCGCAGTTGTTGTCGATGACCCCGTCGCAGTTGTCGTCGAGGCCGTTGCACGTCTCCGCGCGGTCGGCCGCGCACTGCGTGGTCACCGGGGTCACGCCCTGCGGGGCCTCGATGGAGCCCGTCACGGCCGCGCCGGGGCGCCTCGGGGCGACGGGCGCCGGCGTGGTGACCGGGTCGCGCTCGCGGGAGCCGCCGCCCGTGCCGCCCGACGTGCCCGACGTGACCGACGCGCCCCCGCGCGCCTGGCGCGACTGCAGGGAGGCGGGCGCCGGCGGCGGGCACGCGGCCAGGAGGTAGGACGCCACCACGACGCCCAGTGTCTTGATCGCTCGGTGATGCATGCGAAGACTCGTGTGAGGGATGAGGGTGAGGGGGCGCCGCGGCGCTACGGGCTGCCGCCCGCGGACGACATCTCGAGCAGCTCGCGGCGCGCGCGCTCGGCGGCCTCGGGGTTGCGGGTCTGCCTGCGCAGCGAGAGGAGCGAGCCGCGGTCGTTGAGGGCGCGCAGCGCGCGGAAGGCCTGGTCGCGGCGGTACGCGTCGGAGCCGAGGGCGGCCTCGCGGAGCTTCGCGCGGATCTCGTTGGGGCCGATGCCCATGGCGCTCTCCCAGCCCGCGCGCAGGCGCGTCGTGAGCTGCGTGAGCGCGAAGCCGAAGTGCTTGCCCGCGCGGCCCTGCTCGAGGATCGACGCGGCCTCGACGCGGCGGAAGATGCGCCCGTCGTCGAACATCGCCGGGGTGACGGGCACGAGCGCCCAGTTCTCCTGCGCGGTGGCGGCGTTGGCGTTCGAACCGCGGGGCACGAACTCGTTCTGCAGCGTGCCCGCGAGCTCGTCGTTGGTCACGAGCACGTCGAGCAGCGCGTTGGCCGCGCGCGCGTTGCCCCCGAGCGCCACCGCGATGGCCGCCGAGAAGCGCACGTTGGCGTCCTGCGCGTCGGTGCCCGCGAGCAGCGGGATGAGCAGCTCCGACGTGCTCTCGTCGGCGCCGAAGCCCGCGGTGATCGCCGCGGCCTTCATGAGGTCGGGGTTCACGCCGCGGTGCAGGTACGTCTGCACGAGGCGGTTCGAGATCTGCGGCGTGCTGCGCCCGCGCAGCGCGTACACGTAGTAGAGCCGCGTCTCCTCGGGCACCGCGGTGTCGGTCGCCCGCGCCGCGATGTCGTTGAGCGTCGCGTCGTCGGCCACGGCCGCGAGCGCGTAGCCGGCCTCCTCGCGGAGGAGCCTCCGGTCGGTGGCGTCTTCGACGATGTGCCTCAGCTCGCGCACGGCCGCCGCGCGGCCCTGCGCGTTGGCCGCCGGCCCGTGCGCCGAGGGCATGCCCAGCCACGCGAGGCCGCGGATGGCGTTGCGGCGCGAGACGAACACCGGCTCGTCGCGCACGGTCTCGTCGACCATGCGCAGCCCCGGCGGCTGCTTGACCTGCGGGACCACGCGCGAGAAGCACTCGGGGAGCTTGAGCGCGCAGAGCGCCACGGCGGCGCCCTCCTGCGCGTCGGGCTGCGCGAGGAAGGGCGAGACCACCGGGCCCACCGTCGCGTCGCCCGAGGTGGCGAGCGCGAGCAGCGCGGGCGTGCGCGCGAAGTCGCCCTGCGGGCTGCGCAGGAGCTCGATGAGCCCCGCCTTGGCGCGCTCGGCCGCGCCGGGGATGCGCCGGATCTGCTCGAGGGCGAGCTTGGCGTCTTGCGTGGCGTTGGAGTCTTGATGGGTGAGCGCGTAGGTGGCGTACTGCATCAGCCCGTCGACCGCGCGGGGGTCGCCGATCTCGGCGAGGCCGAAGACGGCGTTGCGGCGCATCGCCTGGCTCACGTCGTCGCTCTCGGTCGCCGCGCGCAGCGCCTCGTAGAGCGCGTCGCCCGCGTCGGGGTCGTGCTGGTCGCGCAGGAGCCGCGTGGCCGTGGCGCGGGTCTGCAGGTCGCGCGCGCCGTGGATCACCACCGCGAGGCCCGCCGCGCCCGAGCTCGTGGCGAGCGCGCCGAGCACGGCGTCGCGCTCGTCGGGGTGCGCCGCGAGAAAGCCCATGATGGCGTCGGTCGCGCGGGGGTCGCCCGTGCGGCCGAGGCCGATGGCGGCCTCGCGCGCCACGGCGAGGTCGGAGTCGTGCGCGAGCACCGAGAGGGGCTCGATGAGGTCGGGCGTGGCGAGCTCGGCGAGCGAGAGGGCCGCGAGGCGCTTCGAAGCGTTGGAGCGCGACGAGACGAGCTCGACGAGGCGATCCTTGCCGGCCATGCGGGCGACGAGGGCGGGGTCGAAGATGCGGCGCTGGTTGAGCCCGAGCACGCCCTGGAGGCGGTTCGACTCGAGCATCTCGCGCACGGTGGGCCACGCGCGCGGCTCGTTGAGGGCCACGAGGGCCCAGGCCACCTCGACGCGGTCGCGCTGGGGGTCGGTCTGCGGCAGCACCTCGAGCAGCCGCTCCTTCGCGGGCGCGGCCGCGGGCAGGCCGATCTCCGCGAGGCCGAGCGCCGCCTGCGCGCGCGCGACACCCGGGATCGCCAGACCGTCGATGAGCATCGGCACGGCCTGCGGGTCTTTGAGGCCCGCGAGGATGCGCCGCGCCGACATGCGCACGTTCTCGGAGTGGTAGCGGTTGTAGACCGCGCGCACCTGCTCGGCGGTCTGCGCCTCGGGGAGGTTCTGCTGGAGGATGCGCTGGAGCTCGAGGCGCCCCTCCTCCTTCTCGCGCTCGTCGCGCGACTCCTGCACCGCGGCGTTGAGCATGTAGTACCCGGTGCCCGCGCCGACGCCGAGCACCGTGAGGATCACGAGCCAGCCGAAGGGCGACACGCGCCGGCGGATCTGCTTCACCGCGTCGTCGTCGCTGCCCATCGGCCCGTCGCCTCCGGCCGGCGGCTCGTCGGGCGCGTCGGGCACGTCGGGAAGGTCGTCGAAGTCTCCGTCGTTCCCCGCGGTGTGGCGCGTGGGCTCGAGGGCATCGGGCTGCTGCATGAATCCTCTCCGGTGGGGACTGTCGATGCGCCGCGGTGCCGGGCGCAATTTTCGGGCGGACAATAGAGCAGTCGCGCGAAGGAACTCAAGCGCCGAGACCGCCGCTCCGACGTCGCGAACCGCCGCGCGCCCAGCGGTTCAAGCCACGGTGTGTGTGTCACGCCCGCAACGGACGCGCGGAGCTCCGTTGCGCAGCGGCGGCCGGGTGGACTAAGTACCGCGCTCCCTCCCCTCGCGCCGTGAAGCTCCGAGACACCATCCTGCGCCGCCTGCCCGACGAGACCTTCGACGTGCTCGTGGTCGGCGGCGGGATCAACGGCGCGGTGTCGGCCGCGTGCCTCGCGGCGCGAGGGGTGCGCGTGGCCCTCATCGACCGCGGCGACTTCGCGGGCTTCACCAGCCAGCAGTCGTCGAACCTCGCGTGGGGCGGCATCAAGTACATGGAGGGCTACGAGTTCGGCCTCGTCGAGCAGCTCTGCCGCTCGCGCAACGAGCTCATGCGGGCGTTCCCCTCCACGGTGCAGGAGATCCGCTTCTTCACCACGCACACGCGCTCGTTCCGCCACGCGCTGTGGAAGCTCGTGCTCGGCACGTGGGCCTACTGGCTCCTCGGGCGCTTCTTCACCCGCGCGCCGCGCAGGCTCTCGCTCGGCGAGATGGCCCGCGAGGAGCCCGCGGTGCGCCTCGACGGCGCCGACGGCGGGGTCGAGTACTCCGACGCGTACCTGCACGACAACGACGCGCGCTTCGTCTGGGGCTTCGTGCGCAGCGCGCTCGACCACGGCGCGGCGGCGGTCAACTACGTCGAGTCCCTCGGCGCGCGGAGGGACGGGGCGCTCTGGGTCACCCGCGCGCGCGACGCGGTGACGGGCCATGAGTTCGAGGTGCGCGCCCGCGTGGTGGTGAACGCCTGCGGCCCCTTCGTCGACGAGCGCAACGCGGGCGACGGGGTGACCACGCGCCACCGGCACGTGTTCTCCAAGGGCATCCACCTGATCGTGCCGCGGGTCACCGAGCGCAAGCGCGTGCTCACGTTCTTCGCCGACGACGGGCGGCTCTTCTTCGTCATCCCCATGGGCGCGCGCACCTGCGTGGGCACCACCGACACGCGCGTCGAGAGCCCCTTCACGCACGTCACGCCCGACGACCGGCGCTTCGTGCTCGACAACATCAACAAGCGGCTGAACCTCGCGTCGCCGCTCACCGAGGCGGACATCATCGCCGAGCGCTGCGGCGTGCGGCCGCTCGTGGTCGAGGGCGGCGGCGAGCAGGGCAGCGACTGGCTCCAGCTCTCGCGCAAGCACGCGGTCGACGTCGACCGAGAGAAGGGCCGCGTGAGCGTCTTCGGCGGCAAGCTCACCGACTGCCTCAACGTGGCGCAGGAGGTCTTCGACCACGTGCGCTCGCTCGGCGTCGAGGCCCCCTTCCCCGACCGAAGGTGGTACGGCGAGCCGCGCGAGGCGCGCGAGGAGTTCTTTCACCAGGCCCGGCTCATGGGCCTCGACGCGCTCACCTCGCCGCGCTCGTCGGAGAAGCTCTCGACGCGCCTCTGGCGGCGCTACGGCCGCGAGGCGATCTTTCTGCTCGAGGCCATTCGAAGGGACCCGCGCGAGGCCGAGGTGCTCATCGAGGGCGCGGAGTACCTCCGCTGCGAGATCGAGCAGGCCGCGCGACGGGAGATGGTCACGAAGCTCGAGGACTTTCTCCGCAGGCGATCGAAGATCGCGCTGGTGCTCCGCGCCGAAGAGATCCGCCGCGCGCCGGGCCTCCGCGAGGCCTGCGTGCTGCTCTTCGGCCCCGACGCCGACGCCCGCATCGAGGAGTACTTCTCCGCCGCACCGTGACGCGCCCCGCCGCATCGTTTGGAAGCAGGGCCCCGGCCGAAGCCTCTTCGACCGGGGCCCCTGTTTGTGTGGAGTCCGGGTCCGGATCACCGTCGATCTGGTCGGAGGTCCATGCGAACGATCGGCGCTCCCCGCGCACCGCGAGGCGGCTGTTCACGCGGGGAGGTGCGACCCGTTCTGCAATCGCGCGGCCAGCCACCTGCCACGGCGACGAACCCTGATTAGCGGTGTCACCCGCGGCCACGGCCGTGTGGCACGATCGCTCAGCGTGGCGCTCCGTCACGACACACCCCCTGCGCCTGTGGCCTCGCGCTACGAGGTCAAGAACGCGCCCGCGCCGCCCCGCGTCATCGAAAGCCCCGTGATTGCCGTCGCGGACGTGGGGATTCCATGTCATTCATCGCGCTCCCACCGGAGGCACTCGATGGATTCGCAGCCCGCGCGGCCCGCGCCGCGCTTCACCGCCCTCATGGCGCTCACGCTCACGCTCTTCGTCGGCATCCACGTCGGCTCGCTCTCGGCGATCTGGCTGGGCGTCACCTGGCGCGACCTCGCGCTCTGCGCGGCCCTCTACGCCGTGCGCATGTTCGGCATCACCGCGGGCTACCACCGCTACTTCGCGCACCGCTCGTACAAGACCTCGCGGTGGTTCCAGTTCGCGCTCGCGTGGCTCGGGTCGATGTCCATCCAGAAGGGCGTGCTCTGGTGGGCGGGCCTCCACCGCATGCACCACCGGTGGAGCGACACGCCGCGCGACCTGCACTCCCCGAAGCAGCGCGGGTTCTGGCACTCGCACGTGGGCTGGATCGTCAGCGCCGAGCACGACGCCACGGACCTCTCGCTCATCCCCGACTTCGCGAAGTACCCCGAGCTCCGCTGGCTCAACACCTGGCACTGGGTGCCCGCCCTGGTGATGGCCCTCGGGTGCTACGCCCTCGGCGGCGCGCGCGCGGTCGTGTGGGGCGCGGGCGTGAGCACCGTGCTCCTCTGGCACGGCACCTTCACCATCAACTCGCTCGCGCACACCTGGGGCTCGCGGCGCTACGAGACCGCCGACACCTCGCGCAACAACCTCGTGCTCGCGCTCATCACCCTGGGCGAGGGCTGGCACAACAACCACCACCACTACATGAACTCCGCCAACCAGGGCTTCTTCTGGTGGGAGGTCGACGTGAGCTACTACGCGCTGCGCGCGCTCGCGGCCGTGGGCGTCGTGCGCGACCTGCGCAGGCCGCCCGCCCACGTGCTGCGCCCGAAGCTCGCCGAGCTCGCCACCGCGAAGCTCGCGGGCGCGCGCGCCGCCGCGGAGCAGCGCCTCGCCGAGGCCCGCGACGCCGTGGCCGAGGTGAAGGTCGCCGCCGAGACCAGGCTCGCAGGCGCGCGCGCCGCCGCCGAGACGCGCTTCGCAGAGGCCCGCGAGGCCGCCGAGTCGACGCTCGCAGAAGCGAGAGAGGCCGTCGTCGAAGCGAAGGCCGCCGCAGAGACTCGCTTCGCCGAAGCCCGCGAGGCCGTCGAGGCCGCGGTCGAAGAGGCCGCGCGAGACCCCAAGCCCACCGCCTGAGAGTGGTGATTACGCGCACGCGAGAGGGCGCTGTTCGCGGCGTCGCGAGCGTGTACGATGCGCAGGGGGATTGATCCCCGCTCACGACGTGAACGCCCCGCCCGACAGCACCGCCGCCCACCCCTGCCCCGGCGCCCACATCGCGCGCAGCGACGCGGCGGAGCTGTTTCATCTCATCGCCGAGAGCGTGCCGCAGGCGTTCTTCCTCATGTCGGCCGACTGCCGGCAGATGCTCTACATGAGCCCGGCGTTCGAGCGCGTGTGGCAGATGCCGCGCGAGGCGGTGTACCGCGACGCGCTCTGCTGGCTCGAGCGCATCCACCCCGACGACCTGTGGCTCTTCGACCCCTCGTCGGGCGAGGCGCCGCTCGCCCGCACGCCCGCCCACGAGTACCGCCTCTCGATGCCCGACGGCTCGCTGCGCTGGGTGCGCATGGAGACCATCCCCATCAAGGACGCCTCGGGCACGCTCGCGCGCGTCGCGGGGATCCTCTCGGACGTGACCGAGCGCCGGCAGCACGAGGACGACCTCGCGCGCAGCCGCGACGAGGCCGAGGCCCAGGTGCGCCGCCGCACGCGCGAGCTGCTCGCGGCCAACGAGGAGCTGCTCGCGAGCGAGGCGCGCTTCCGCACGCTCACCGAGACGGTGCCCGTGGCGATCTTCATCGAGCACCGGGGCGCGGTGATCTACGCCAACCCCGCCGCGTGCCGGCTCACGGGGTTCAGCGCCGACCAGCTCGCGTCGCTCGACCTCACGACCCTGCTCTCGAGCCGCGGGGTGCGGGGCCCGGCCGACGACCTCGACGCCGCCCACGGCGTCGACGTCGAGTTCGCGCGCGCCGACGGCGAGCTGCGCACGCTGCACGTCAACCGCTCGCGCGTGACCTTCGAGCACCGCGACTGCGTGCTGCTCGCGGCCATCGACGTGACGGCCTCGCGCCGCGCCGAGCGGGCCCTGCGCGAGCACGCCGCCAGCGTCGCGCGCGTGGCGCACCTGTCGACCCTCGAGGGCTTCGCGTCGAGCCTCTCGCACGAGCTCAACCAGCCCCTCAGCGCGATCGTGAGCTACGCGCGCGCCCTGCAGAACCGCGCCGAGCGCGGCGACGTCGACGGGGAGTTCCTGCGCCAGGGCCTCGACCGCGTGGCGAGCCAGGCGATGCGCGCGGGCGAGCTCATGCGCCGGCTGCGCAACTTCGTGGTGCGCGGCGAGATCCAGCGGCGCGACGTCGACCTGAACCAGGTGGTGCGCGAGGCCTCGGCGTCGCTCGCCGACTTCGCGGCCGACCGCGGGGTGACCCTCTCACTGGCGCTGGGCACGGCCCTGCCGGCGGTGACGGGCGACCCGCTGCACCTCGAGATCGCCGTGTCGAACCTGCTGAAGAACGCCATCGAGGCCGTGTCTGACACCCCCACGGGCGAGCGCGCCGTGCGGGTGGTGACCTCGTTCGCGCCCGAGGGGCGCGTGCGCGTCGAGGTGCGCGACACGGGCCCCGGCGTGCCCGCGCGCGCCACGGCGGCGCTCTTCGAGCCGCTCGTGAGCACCAAGCACGGCGGCATGGGCGTGGGCCTCGCGATCACGCGCTCGATCGTCGAGGCGCACCGTGGCACCATCACCCTCGTCGCGGGGGGCGAGGGGGCTGTGTTTCGCATCGAGCTTCCCGCAGCAGGAGTGGGTCCGTGAAGCCTGTCAATCCGGTGGTGATCCTGGTCGACGACGACAGCGCCGTGCGCGAGTCGACCCGATGGCTCCTCGAATCGGTCAGCCTCGACGTGCTCGAGTACGCCTCGCCGCAGGCGTTCCTCGAGGCTCCACGGCCCGACGCGCCCACGTGCATCGTGCTCGACGTGCGCATGCCCACGATGAGCGGCCTCGACGTGCAGGAGCGCCTCGCGCGCGAGGGCGACCACACGCCCATCATCTTCATCACGGGCCACGCCGACGTGCCCTCGGCGGTGCGCGCGTTCAAGGGCGGCGCGGTGGACTTCCTCGAGAAGCCCTTCAGCGAGCAGATGCTCCTCGACCGCGTGCACGCCGCGCTGCGCCGCGACACCGAGCGCCGCAAGGAGCGCGGCGAGCGCGCCCGCTGGCGCCAGCGCTACGAGACCCTGAGCCCGCGCGAGCGCGAGGTGCTCGACCACGTGGTGCGCGGCGAGCCCAACAAGATCATCGCCGACAAGCTCGACATCAACATCAAGACCGTCGAGATCCACCGCACGCGCGTGATGCGCAAGATGGAGGCCGACTCGCTCGCCACGCTGGTGCGCGAGTACTTCGCCTCGATGCCCGTCGCCCCCCCCGAGGAGCCGACGCCCCCGAAGGGGTGACCGTCACCGCATGGGGGTGAAGCGCTCGCGCGAGGTCGCGTGGGCGGCGACGTCCTGGGGGGTGAGGTACATCGGCAGCGCGCGGTTGCCGAGCCAGAGCGCGGCCTGGTCGCTGAAGTTGGGCGAGGTGTTGAGCCCCGACTGGCCGCCCGGCACCACGTTGCGGCCCGTGGTGGTGCCTCCGGGGTGAAAGGCCACCACCATGCGGTAGGTGGGGCCCGACCCGAAGGTGAAGTTCTCGCCCGAGAGCCCCGAGTTGGCCGCGTCGACCACCCACTGATCGCCGCCGCGGGGGAAGCCCGGCAGCGTCGCGCGGGGGTCGCCCGCGGGGATCATCGGCGCGAGCGGCATGCGCATCGGCGTGATCGAGAAGCCCGCGGTGAGCGCGCCGAACATCGAGCTGTCGCCGAGGAACTCCGACAGGATCGAGTCGAAGCGCACGTGGTGGCGCAGGCCCCAGACGTACTGGTTCATGTCGCGCGTGCCGAAGCCCCCGGCGCCGGGGCCCCGCGGGTTCTCGCGCAGGAACGCGAGCGCCTGGTCGAGCGCCGTGAGGGCCACCTCGCGGCTCGTCTCGATGGCATCGGTGCCGAGCACGTCGAACCACGCCGACTCCTGGGTGGCGGGGTTCCACGACGCGAGGTGGGTGCCGTTCATCGGGCCGCGGCCGTCGAGCATGAGCACCAGCGTGCGCGCGCGCGCCGCGCTGCCGCCGCCCTCGAAGGGGTCGGCGGGCCAGCGCTCGTCGTCGAACACCGCCCGCACGAAGCGCCCCACCCACGCGTTGAAGAGCATCGTCGCCACGGCGTGCTCATGCTCCCCGTCGGCCACGTGGTGGTAGAAGGTCTCGACGCCCGACGGCGTGGGGAAGTCGGCCGCGCTCCACGCGCGCAGCCTCCGCGCGACCTCGTCGTAGTCGGCGCCCGCCGCGCGGTACATGGCCGCGAGGCGCGCGTCGGCGGTGCCCGCCATGGGCGTACCCATCGCGGCCGTGCGGGCGCGGTCGATGGCGTCGAGGAGCGCGGGCGTGAACTGCCCGCCGAGCGGCGAGCGCGCGTCGGCCTGCACGCGGGCCATGGCCTCCTCGTCGAGGTCGTGGGCCATGACCCCGGCGTGAAGGAGCTGGTCGATGCGCTCGGCGCGGTAGCCGTCGTTGTAGGGTCCGCCGATGTAGTAGGGGTCGTTGGTGAGCGAGTTGTCGTCGGTGAAGTGGCCGGGCTCGTTGTTGGCCGTGAACACGTAGCCGCGCGCCGGGTCGAGCGACGCGGGCGTGCGCTCGAAGGGCACCACGCACTGGTAGGGGTCGCTCGCGCCCGCGCTCTCGTCGACGATCGTGTCGCGGATCGGGATGTGAAAGCCCCCGTAGCGCGTGCCGTCGAGCAGGCGGTTGGGGTCGGCGCCGGTGGCCCACGTGCGGTCGGGGTTGCGCGCGAGCCACGAGCGGCACGGCACGGCCTGGTAGCCCGAGTAGTAGACCGAGCCGCTCGAGTCGGCGGCCACCTGGTTGAGCGAGAAGGCCACGAGCCCTTTGGTGGCCTCGCGGTACTCGCGGACGTTGTTCGCCACGCCGAAGCGCGCGAACGACTCGAAGATGTTGCTCGGGTCGAGGCCCACGTAGTCGAAGCTCACGGCCGTGACCACGCCGTCGCCGTCGGTGTCGCCCGGCGCGACCCACTGGCCGAGGAGGTACACCCGCGACTCGCCCGGCCGGAGTGTCTCGGTCGCGGTGACGTTGCGGCCCTCGATGGCGGTGATCCAGCGGCCGTCGAAGGTGGTCCAGCGGGCGACGGTCTCGGTGCGGCCGTGGCTCATGAGCGCGGGCACGTCGGCGATCTCGACGCGCTCGTCGACGCGCACGAGCGGGCGGCTCATGCCGTTGAAGCGGCTCGCTTGCGGCAGACCCGCGGCGTCGAGGGTGAGCTCCTCGCGGTACCAGTCGGTGATGTCTCCGCTGAGCTGCGTGAAGCCCCACGCGACGCGGCCGTTGGTGCCCATCGCCACGTACGGCAAGAGGGGCAGCGCGACGCCCACCTGGCGGATGTCTCCGCCGCCGAGCGTCTGCGTGTCGAGGCCGATCTGATAGAAGAGCGACGGGATCGTGAGCGGCAGGTGCCCGTCGGCCGCGAGCAGCGTCGAGCCGTCGCGCGTGTGCCGGCCCATCACCGCCCACGCGTTCGAACCGAAGCCCTCGACGCGCAGGAGCCTCGTCTCGATGCGGTCGAGCGTGTCGGCGAGCGAGTCGAGCATCGCGAGGGGCACGCGCTGCGGGCGCGTCTGCGCCGCGGGCCTGCGCGGGAGGTGACGGTCGGGCGTGGGCGGTGTGGGCAGCCGGTCGAGGCTGCTGGGCATCGGTCCGCCGGTCTCGAGCCCCCACCCGTCGGCCGAGGCCATGGGGCGGATCTGCGTCACGCGGTCGAAGATGTCGGGCCGCACGCCCGCGCGGCGAAGATCCGCGAGGGCCTGTCCGGTGAAGTCTCCGGGCAGGCGCGCGTCCGATCGGGCGCGGCCCACGTCGCCGGTCTCGTAGCCGCTCTGGTAGAGGAAGGTCGTGCCCATCGCGACGACGTCTCGGCGGGTGAACTCCTGCATGAGGTCGACGGGCTGACGGCCGAAGAGCGTGGCCGCGAGGCGCAGCTCGCTGGGCGGGTCGAGCAGGCCCTCGCGCACCTTGGCGATGTAGGCGTTGATGCCCGCGGCGAAGGCGTCGAAGCGCTGCCCCTCGGCGGGGGTGAGCGCGCCGAGGAGCTGCTCGGTCACGTACGTCATGCCCGTCTGCCGGCTCTGGAGGTCGGTCGCGAGCGCCGCGTCGCCGAGGAGCGCCGAGATCTTGCCCTGCGCGAGCCTGCGCGCGAGGTCGAGCATGAAGTAGCGGTCGCGCGCGACGACGAAGCCCTGCACGCGCGCGAGGTCCTCGCGGTCGGCGGCGTAGATGTGCGGCACGTTGGCGTCGGTGCGCAGCACGTGGGCCTCGCCGTGAAGACCCGGGATCTGCCACGACTCGCTCTCGGGCACCGAGGTGATGCCGCCGTCGCCGCGGGGCGCGTCGGACGCGTCGGCGACGTCGGAGGCGTCGGCGACGTCGCTCGCCGCGTCGGGCGCGGAGGGCTTCGAATCGGCGCACGCGGCGAGGGCGAGCAGCGGGGCGAGCGCGTAGCGGCGGAGGGCGCGCGGGAGGATCATGGCCCGCGATGAGGCACGAGAGGCGCGGGTGGTGTCAACGGGCGGCGGGGCCTACACGCCTTCGAAGAGCAGGTCGAGCGCGTCTTTGAACGCGCGGGCGTTGGCGTAGCGGAGCGCGGGGTCGCGCGCGAAGCACTTCTCGAGCACGTGCCACGCGGCGTAGTTCATGAGCCCCGCGTCGGCGAGCGAGGGCGGGTCCTGCGTGGCGAGCACGCTGATGAGCGACATGGGGTTCTCGTCGGCGGCGTTGAAGGGCGGCGCCCCCGCGACCATCTGGAAGAGGATCACCCCGAGCGCCCACACGTCGGCGCGCGCGTCGACGCGGCTCGCGCCGAAGAACGCCTCGGGGGCCATGTAGAGCGGCGTGCCCATGAGCTCGTGCGAGCTCGTCATGCGCGCGTCGCTGAGCTGCGCGATGCCGAAGTCGAGCACCTTGGGCGTGAGGTCTCCGCCCTGGCGCACCAGGAAGATGTTCTCGGGCTTGAGGTCACGGTGCACCACGCCGGCCTCGTGGGCGCACGCGATCGCGTCGATCACCGGGAGCATGAGCATCACGGCCTCGCCCGCGGCCATGCGCTGCTCGGGCAGCGCGCGCAGGTGGCTCTCCAGCGTCTCGCCGCGGAGGAACTCCTGCACCGAGAAGAGCAGCCCCGTGGGGCCGTCGCGCCCGACGTCGAGCGCGTCGACGACGTGGGGGTGGGGGCGGCCGTCCTTGCGCACGCGGTTGGCCGCCTGCGCCTCGCGCACGAAGCGCTGCATCGCGTTGTCGGCCGACGCCCCCTCGTAGTGAAAGAGCTTCACCGCCACCTCGCGGCCCACCCAGGTGTTCGTCGCGCGGTAGACCGCGCCCGAGGTGCCCGCGCCGATGAACTCGTCGAGGCGGTACTTGCCGTCGACCACGCTCCCGACGCGCGCGCGGCAGGTGCGAACGAGCTTGTCGTAGAGCACCGAGCTCATGCGGGGCGCCCCGTTCCTTCGGCGAGGTGCGCGGTGAGCACCGCGACGTAGCGCGCGTGGTCCTCGGCGGCGCAGCACTCCCGCGCCGAGTGCATCGACAGCATCGGCGCGCCGAGGTCGACCACGGGCATCCCGATGCGCGCCGCGGTGATGGGCCCGATCGTCGAGCCGCACCCGAGGTCGGTGCGCGTGACGAAGTCCTGCACGGGCACGTCGGCCGCGCGCGCGAGGCCCTTGAGCTTCGCGTACGTCTCGCCCGACGTGGCGTAGCGCTGGTTGTGGTTGCTCTTGAGCACCACGCCCCCGCCGAGCGCGGGCTTGTGCCTCGGCTCGTGGCGGTCGGCGTAGTTCGGGTGCGCCGCGTGGGCCATGTCGGCCGACACCATCAGGCTCGCCGCCACCGCGGCGTGGTAGGCGCTGCGAGAGCCCCCGAGCTCGGTCACCACGCGCTCGATCACCACCGGGAGCATCGTCCCGTCGGCGCCGTCGAGCGAGCCCGAGCCCACCTCCTCGTGGTCGAAGCACGCGAGCAGCGGCAGCGCGTCGCCCGCGCCCCCGGCGCCCGCCGCGAGCAGCGCCGAGAGGCCCGCGTGGCACGAGGCCAGGTTGTCGAGCCGCGCGGCGAACACCAGCTCGTCGCGCGCGCCGCCGAGCGTCGGGGCCGCGAGGTCGTAGAGCGACAGGTCGTGGCCCGCCACGTCGCCGGGCTCCACGCCCGCGGCCTTCGCCACGAGCGAGAGGAACTCCGCCGCCGCGTCGTCGCCCTCGCGCGCGAGGCCCCACGTGGGCGCGAGGTGGAGCTGCGGGTTGAGCTTGAGCCCCTCGTCGTTGACCTTGCGATCGAGGTGAATGGCGAGCTGCGACACGCGCGCGAGGGGCTTGTGGAGCTTCACCAGCCGCGCGGCGCCGTCGTGCGTGAAGACCGCGCCCGCGATGCCCAGGTCGCGGTCGAGCCAGGTGTTCCAGAGCGCGCCGCCGTAGACCTCGACGGCCAGTTGCAGGCAGCCCTCGCTCGCGTAGCCCGGCCGCGGCTTGAGCCGCAGGTGCGGCGAGTCGGTGTGCGCGCCCACCGCGACGACCCTGCGGGGAGCGCCCTTCGCGCGCAGAAAGAACGCGATCACCGCGCCCCCGCGCGCGACGTACCAGCCGCCGGGGGAGAGCTCCCACCGCGGCGCCGTGAGGTCGAGCGCGCGGAAGCCCGCGGCGTCGAGGGCCGTCACGATCGAGCGCGCCGCGTGCCTCGGCGACGGAGAGTCTTCGATGAAGCGGCAGAGGGCCTGCGCGGGGTGCATAGGCGCGATGTCGTACGCGCTGTGCCGCGGCTGTCAATACGCAAGCGCCCGAAGTCCGTCGGCGCAGGGCGCGCGCGTCAGCCGTCGCAGACGACGAGGTCCATCGCGGCGAGCTCCTCGAGCGTGGGCGCTTCGAGGTAGGCCACGAGCGGCAGGTACGCCTCGGCGAAGCCGCGGATGATGAGCCGCGCGCCCCACTCGAGCATGCCCCTTCGGGTGCGCGCCTCGATGCCCCCGATCGCGCCGTCGATGTCGAGCGCCGACACGCGCTCGGCCTTCGCGCGCGAGGGGTCGGCGGCCACGGCCTCGCGGAACGCCGACAGCGCCGCGCGGGTGCGCGCGAAATCGCTCTGCGCGCCGCCCACGTCGCGCAGCCACCGGTCGCCCGTCATCGGCACCCCCGGCCCGAAGCCACGCAGCTCGCGGAACCACCGCCGCGCGCCGTCGACCATCGGCGCCTCGGGCGCGCTGCCGACCTTCAGCGGCGCGACCGCGCGGCGCATGGCCTTGCGGGCCTCTTGAAACTCCGCGCGCGCGTAGAAGCCCGCGGCCGCCGCGAGCCACGCCGCGGGCGAGCGCATGCGCGCCTCGGCCTCGGCGGGGCACTCGGTGAGCACCGTGGCGGCCGAGAGGTCTCCGCCGAAGTAGAGCCGCAGCATCGCCGACCAGAGCCGCGCCTCGTCGTCGTCGCGGTCGAGCGCGAGCGCGTTGCGCGCGCTCTGGAGCGCCGCCATGAACTCCCCCGCGGCCGAGAGCGAGACGGCGAGCATGCGCTCGATGCACGCCACGCCCGGCGCGAGGTCGCGCGCGGCCACGAGGGCCCAGCTCGCCGCGGGCGCGTGCGCGAGGGGGTCGGGGTCGCGCAGCCCGAAGAGCCCCAGGGCCACGTACGCCGCCGCGCAGCCGGGCGACGCCGCGATCACCTCGTGCAGACGTCGCCGCGCCCCCTCGAGGTCGCCCGCGAGCCCGC
>JBDHVF010000068.1:0-17283 GCA_039809605.1 Polyangiales bacterium
GGCGGTGTCGCGCGCGAAGTCGTGCAGCCACGCGTGCGCCTCGGCCGCGCCCTGAACGCCCGTCGCGCGGAACCGCAACGGCGCCTTGGGGCGATGTCGCGGTCGCGCCGCCGCCACGCGTCGAGCCCGCGGAGGGCGGCGGTCGGTGCACACCGCGTCCTCGCCGTACTCCGTGCGCACGGTCTTCGAGATGTCCGTCGAGGCCGCGTCGGGGCGCGGCAGCGGACCGGGATCCGTCAGCGTCACGTCACACCCCCGCGCCCGCCACGGGCGCACGCCGTCGCACCGTCATGCGAGAGCGCCTGCCAGCTTCTGTCGCGCGGGGAAACGCCCGTGGGGCCGCCGCGCGCACGACGCGGAGGCCCCCTTTCGATGGGCGCGATGAGTACCGCGCGCGCCACGGGTCACGGCAGCGGGAAGCCGACGACTTCGGAGGGCGCGTCACCGAAGCCGAAGCCGTTGACGTCTCGACCCCAGCAGAGCAGCCGTCCGATCGCGCGGTACGCGCACGAGTGCTCGCCGAGGCTCTCGGACGAGACGAGGACCGCGTCCGAGGCCCCGTCCACCGTGGAGAGCCCGGCGATCGGGGTGCGCGCGCCGGTTCCGAGCTGCGCGTCCGTGTTCCGGCCCCAGCACCGCACGCCTCCGGTCGCGAGCCGTGCGCACGTGTGGCTGCCGCCCGCGCTGATTTCGACCACCCCGGACAGGCCGACCACTGCGGGCCCTGGGCTCAGATGGGCTTCGGCGTCGCTGGCGCCGATCCCGAGCTCCCCGCTCGTATTCAGCCCCCAGCACACGACGGTTCCGCCCGCGCGGAGCGCGCAGGTGAACAAGCTCCCCATCGTCACGCTCACCGCGTCGTCGAGCCCGACGACGCGAACAGGGGTGTTGCGGGTCGTCCTCGTCCCGTCTCCGAGCTCGCCATAGTCGTTCTGGCCCCAGCACCACAGCCCGCCGCTCGCGCGCAGCGCGCAGGTCCTGCTGTGCCCCGCGAAGACCTGCGTCGCGTCGGTGATCCCGAGCACCGTCGCGGCGCGGGGACGAATCGGCATCGTGGTTCCCTCTCCGAGCGCGCCGAAGGCGTTCTGGCCCCAACACTGGATGGCGCCCGTCGCCCGACGGACGCAGGTGTGCCAGTACCCGGAGGCGAGTTGCACCGCGTCGGCCACGTCGAGGACGGGAGCGGGCGTCGGAAAGGCGCCCGTCCCCATCGTCCCGTTGCCGAGCTGCCCAGTGGAATTCGAGCCCCAGCAGAGCACACGCCCGGGCATCGATCGCTCGAGCGCGCACGCGTGGTTGATGCCGACGCCGATCTGCGTCACGTCGCTGACTCCATCGACGCGCGTGGCGGCCGGCGCGGCGCGCGTTCGACATGTGGTCGCGATGCAGTACGTCCAGCGGTAGACCTGGCCCGTCGTGAGGCGCGCGAACATGCCGAAGTCGCTGCTGCCGGTGATCTCCGCGATGTTGCACAGCCCCGGCGCGCACGTGAGCCCGGTCGAGGCGTCGGGTGTCGCGGACGCGTCCGACACCGTGGCGTCCGTCGTCGAGGTGTCCGCCGTAGTGGGCGCGTCGGAGGGCGGCGTCACGTCAGACGTCGCGGGCGCGTCCATGGCGGGCGCGTCCATGGCGGGCGCGTCCGTGGCGGGCGCGTCTGTGACAGGGGCGACGTCGGGGCGTGGCTCGGCGTCCGTCGCACGCACGTCGCTCCCGAGATCGGTCGGCGGGACATCAGGCGCTCCAACGTCCGCAGGCGGGGAGGCGTCGACCGTGTCGGCCGCCGCGTCACCTCCGCCCCCCGCGCAGGAACAGGTCGCGAAGGTGCCGCTCTCGCTGCACACCTGACCGCCGACTCGTCCGTCCGCGCAGGTGCACGCCGCCGACGTGCCTGGAACGCAGCGCGGGACAGCCGGATCCGACGAGCAGCCGGCGAGCGCGACGAGCAGCGCGACGACCGAGGTGACGAGAGCAGCCTGTCGCGAGCGAGATCGGTCCCCCATACGCCGCGCGGATCAAGCTACGGAACTCTCGCTGCTGTCAATAGACGCTTGAATGCTTCGACCCCCGAAGACGCGAGACCACAGGTGGCGCCCCGGACGAGAGGCGCGCCGCGCATCATCCCGCGAACGCACCCGAACGCCCGTGCCACGCTGCTCGCGTGGCTGCGGGCACATCGCGCGTGGCGGTGCTCACGCGCGCGTTCAACGTCTCGGCGCCTCGCTACGCGCTGGCCCGGCCATCGAGTGCACCCGGTCGGTGCGGCTGTCTGGCCGACGCGGCCGGGGCCATCGTCGCCGCGCGGCGTTGACGGTCTCCAACGCGCTGCCCCGTCGAGCACTCGACGCGCACGACCGCCTGATCCCCAGCACCCACGCGAAAATGCCTGTCGTACAGCGGCGGATCCAGGCGGCGCAGGGGTCGGTCGCGGCGACGGGACTCCCTCACATCGGTGTAGCCTCGCGCCGCGATGCACGACCGACGCGCGAGCTTCACCGCGGCCTTCGTGGCCGCCTGTCGGGGCCTCGGCGCCCTGCTGCCCGCGCGCCTTCGGATCGTCGACGACCCGTACGGCGCCCACCTCGCGCACGCGCGGCTCGGCGCGCTCGTCGACGGGCTCGGCGCGCTCCCGAGGCCGCTGCGCGCGGCGGCGTGGGGGCCGCTGCTGCCGATGCTCCCGTGGGCGGTGTACATGCAGGTGCGCACGCGGGCGATCGACGACGCGCTCCGCGACGCGGTGGCGCGCGGGTGTCGTCAGGTGGTGATCCTCGGCGCGGGGCTCGACGCGAGGGCCGTGCGGCTCGCCGGAGAGCTCGGCGGGGTGACGGTGTTCGAGGTCGATCACCCCGCCACGCAGGCGTACAAGCGCGACGCCCTCGCCCGCGTCGGCGCGTCGTCGCCCGCCCGCTACGTCGCGTGGGACTTCGAACGCGACCCGCTCGACCGCCTCGTCGACGCGCTCGCCGAGGTCGGATACGACCGCGCGACGCCGGCCTTCTCCGTGTGGGAGGGCGTCACGATGTACCTCACGCGCCCGGCGATCGAAGCCACGCTCGCGGCCGTGCACGACTACGGCCCCGTCGGGTCGGAGCTCGTGCTCAACTACGTCGACCGCGCGAGGGTGGAGGGGCCCGGCCCGGTGAGCCGCCTCGTAGGGGGCGCGGTGCGCGGCCTGGGCGAGCCCTTCGTCTCGGGCTTCGAACACGCGGAGATGGCGAGCCTCCTCGAGCGCGCGGGCTTCTCGGTCGTGCGCAACGCCTCGCTCTCGGCGTGGGCGAAGGCGCTGCTCCCCGGTCGCTGGGGCGACGGCGTCGGCCTGGGCGGCAACCTCGCCGTCGCGCGCCGCGCGGTGTGACGGGCGGCCCAGCGCGCGCGACCGTGATCGACGAGAGCGCCGCACGCCGTCGCGCCTCGGCGACGGCGCCGCGCCGGACAACGGCGCTGATCAGCGCCCCGCGGTCACCCGCAGTACATCCCCGTCGCGAGGAGCACCGCGCCGCCGTCGCCCCGCACCACGACCGCGTCGTAGCCGCAGCAGAGCGCCGTCTTCAACGGGGCGCCCTCGACGTGGGGGTACACGCGCCACGTCCGCTCGGGGCCGAGCTCGGTCGCGAGCATCGCGCACACGCAGCCCGCGAACGCGAGCTGCTCCGCGGCGCTCTCGCATCGGTGGGCGGTGTCGCGCGCGAAGTCGTGCAGCCACGCGTGCGCCTCGGCCGCGCCCTGAACGCCCGTCGCGCGGAACCGCACGGGCTCCGCCCACGGCTCGGGCAGGCCCTCGGCCTCGCCCGTGAAGGGGTTGGCCTCGGGCGCGCGCACGACGAGCTCGCCCTCGCGCGCCTCGTCGACGAAGACGCGCCGCGCGTCGCGGCTGGTGTAGCGGAGCCCCGAGTGCATCGTCGCGACGAGCAGCAGCACGCGGTCGACGCCGCCGAGGCCCGCGAGCTCGGGCTCGTCGCGGAGCCACGCGGCCACGTCGCTCCATGGCTCGCTCGTCCATCGTCGCGTGAGCGCGAGGGCGCGTTCGACAGGGCAGTCGCTGGCCACCGCGATGAGCGTCTGGTGGTGGTTCATCTCCGCGCGCCGCCGGTCTACCAGGGCCGCCGCCGCGCCGTCTACCCGGCGACGGTCGACCGCTGCGTGCGATCGCGTCCGCGGCCGACGAGCACGCGCCGCGCCTCGTGCGCCGGGAGCGCGTTCGGCGTGCAGGCGCGCCTCCGCCGCGAAGACGTCGCCGTCGCCGAAGGACACGCCGCCGAGTACGTGCGCGTGGCCGACTGCGGCGAGTCGGTGACGTTCCGCTCCACCGCGCCGCCCCGCGCTTGACGCTCCTCTCGCGCGCACCCGATGCTCCGCGCGTGAAGTCCCTCCCCGTGCTCCGTGACGAGCCCGCCACCGCGCTGCCGCCCCTCTACGCGGCGTGGGCGCGGAGCTTCCTCGACTCGCTGCCGCCCTCGGAGCCGCACGCCACCTGCGACGCGTGCGCGATGCTCCCGGAGGCCGGAGGCGACGCGGGCGAGGGGGCGATCTACTTCGACGTCTCGACCAGGTGCTGCACCTACGCGCCCGGCGTGCCGAACTTTCTCGCGGGCCGCGTGCTCGACGACCCGGCGCTCGCCGGGCCCTTCGGCGCCGCGGTGCTCCTCGCGCGCATCGCGTCGCGCGACGCGAGCCCGCTCGGCTTCGAAGCGCCCGAGGCCGCCAGGGCGCGCTACCTCGCGGTCTCGGCGGCGGGCTCCTTCGGCCGCGCGCCCGACCTGCGCTGCCCCCACTTCAAGCCGGGCCCCACCGAGAACTGCGGCATCTGGCGCCACCGCAACGCCACCTGCTCGACGTGGTTCTGCAAGCACGAGCGCGGCGGCCGCGGCGCGCTCGCGTGGAGGCGGCTCCGCGACCTGTTCGCGCTCGTCGAGGGGCGCCTCGCCCGGTGGTGCGCCACGGAGCTCGGGCTCGACGACGAGGCCCTCGCGCGGCTGCTACTCCCGGCCAATCACGCCGACGAGCGGCAGCACGACCCCGCGCGCGGCTCCGAGGGGTGGTACCGCGCGGTGTGGGGCCCGTGGCTCGGCCGCGAGCGCGAGTACTACTCGGCCTGCGCGGCGCGCGTGGGGGCGCTGTCGTGGGGCGACGTCGCGGCCCTCTGCGGCCATGACGTGACCGTCGGCGTCAGGCTCGCTCGCCACGCCCTGCGCGACGACCGCGAGCTGCCGCCCGCGCTCAAGCTCGGCGACCTCGACGTCACGCCGCCCGACGCCGAGGGCGTGTGCTCCGTGCGGGCGTACTCCGAGTACGACCCGCTCTCATTGCCGAAGGGCCTCGTCGACGCGCTCGCGGCCTTCGACGGGCGGCCGACGGCGCAGGTGCTCGCGGAGCTCGGCGCCAACGGGGTCACGCTCGACGAGGGGCTCGTCGCGGCGCTGGTCGACTACGAGGTGCTGGTCCCGGCTCGAGACGACCTCGCGGCGGGCGATCAGCCGCGGAGGTAGTCGAGCATCTCGTCGTGGGCCTTGTCGGCGGTCTTCGCCTTGTTGACGGTCACGCCGCCGACGACGCCGGTCTTGATCGTGAGGCCGCCGCGGCGGTGACGGAGCGCTTCGAGGGAGTAGTTCGCAGAGGTGTTCTTCATGGCGGCCGTGAGGGAATCCCAACGACCGCGCGGTGTCAACCCGCGCTCGCCGCGGCGCGTGAGGCGTTCCGCGAGATGTGGCCCGCGGGAAACCCCGTGAAAATCCGTTGCCCCGAAGGGCGCCGTACGTGCGGCGACCCCCACCACCAAGGATCACCGCCATGACGCGCACGCTCTCCCTCTGCTTCGCGCTCTCGCTCTCGCTCGCCTCGCTCGCCGGCTGCGGCGGCGGCGACGACTCCACGCCCGCGACCCATCCGCCGTTCCGCACGCCCACGATCGTCACGCAGGGCGGCGACTTCCACGTCCCCCTCGACGCGGCGCCCTCGCCCGACGGCGCGACGTTCTACTTCGTGGCGCGCGACGGCGCGCACGGCCCCGGGCTCTACCGCGCGCCGGCCTCGGGCGGCGCGGCCGTTGAGGTCTCCGTGGGAGCGCCCTTCGCGACCCCGCGCGGCCTCGCGATCAGCACCGACGGTCAGCGCATCGTCGTCGCCGACGCGACGGCGGGCATGCACGGCGGGCTCTACGTGGTGCCCGTGGCGGGCGGCGCCCCGACGCTGCTCCCCGGCACCGAAGGCACGGCCCCGCAGGGCCTCGAGATCGTCGCGCAGGGCGGCGCCGACCAGGTGTACTTCACGGGCGCCGCGAGCGACGGCAGCCCCGCGGTGTTCCAAATCCCGCTCGCGGGCGGCGCGGCTCGCGTGCTCGCGCAGGGCGGGATGCTCCGCCACCCGCAGGGCGTGGCCGTGACGCGCGGGGGCGTGGCGTTCGTCTCCGACCGGGTCGACGCGATGACCGGCACGGGCGCGGTCTACCGCATCGAGGGCGCGGCGGTGACCACGCTGGTGAACAACGTCCGCCTCGGCGACCCCGCGGGCATCACGCTCACGCCCGACGAGCGCGTGCTCGGCGTGTCGTCGCTCGACCCGAGCGCGGGCACGAGCCAGGTGCTCCTGGTCGACCTCGCGTCGGGCATGACGAGCACGTTCAACCAGGTGATCAACGCCAGCCACTCGGCCGGCGGCCTGCACCGCGCGCACGGCGGCGCCTCGACCGACTTCGCCTGGGCCGACTGCACCTACGCGGGCAACGGCCGCGTCGTGAAGGTCACGCTCTACTGAAAGACTGTCGATCAATCTCTCCCGTCGCCGCCGCCGCGATCCGCGTCGCCATGCGTCGTCGCCGCGCTTCACCGCACGTTCAGTGCGGTTTCAGCGCGTCTCCTTGCCTGGCTCGCGGCTCACGACGGCAGCTCGGTCCGAGATTGATCGACAGTCTTTGAGACGAGATCCGGGGATGGGGCTCTCCATCGCGCCGCACCGCGCTCCCGCTCCGCCGCGCTCGCGCAACGCGTCTCCCGTCAACGCTCGGCGCGCGCGCGAGGCGGTCATGCGACGCGCGATGAATGCCGGCACTTCCGCGTTGCAACGCAGGGGATCGGCGGGCGAGACTTCGCGTGGGAGCGTCGATGATGCGGGGTGGATCGAAACGACGGGCGTGGTGGTCGTTGTGCATCCTCGCGCTGCTGTCACCGGCGTGCGGCGGCGACCACGCGTGCGTCGAGGGCGCGAGCATCGCGTGCGCGTGCCCCGACGGACGTATGGGCGCCCAGGTCTGCCGCGCCGACGGCACCCTGGCGGCGTGCGTGTGCAGCGGCGCCGACGCGGGCGCGCCCGACGGAGCGAGCATCGACGCGGCGGGCGCCGACGCGGCGCCCGACCGGGGCACCGACGCGAGCGTCGACGCGTCCATGGCTGACGATGTCGCGATGGACTCCGCGGCGGCTGATGTCGCGATGGATGCGCCGGCCGATGTGTCATCGCCCGTCGACGCGGCCATCGATGCGAGCGTGGACGCACCGCCCGACCTGCCTCACGCGGACGTCCCCGCGCCCGACTCGCCTGCCACGGCCGACGTGGTCGACGCAGCCTCGGTCGACGCAGCCGCCATCGACCGACCCGCGACGCTGGACGCCAGCGTGATGGACGTCCCCCCGAGCTCCGACGTGATCGTGGTCGACGCGGCCGTGATGGACCTGCCCACGACCCCCGACGTACCCGCCGCGCCCGACGTGGTCATGGTCGACGCGCCGCCCGACGTCGCCGTGTCGGGCGGGGCGCTGCGCGGAGGCTTCGTCGCGGGCGGCGCGAGGCCGCCGGGCGCGGCGCTGCGAGGGCGCTTTCTCTGGGGCGGAGCGGCGCGCATGACGGGCGGAGGAGTCACTCTCGTAGGAGGTTTTCGATGAGGATCCGACACAGGCTGGCGACCCCGTTCGGCGCGGCCACCGCGGGCGCGATCGCCGCGACCGCGATCTTCTTCGCGGGCCTGTACGCCGCGAGGGCGACGCCGGGAGGCGAGACCCGACGGACGCTCACGTACACGGGCACGCTCACGGGGCGCACCGGCGCGCAGACGTTGACGTTCACGTTTCGCAAGGGTGCGGCCACGGTCTGCGCGCCCTCGGCGACCGCGACGCCCGACGCCGCGACGGGCGTGCTGTCGGTGGAGATCCCGCTCGACGACTGCCCTGCTTCGCTCTTCGACGGGGCCGACGTCACCTACGAGGTCGGCGTCGGGGGCACGATGCTCTCGCCCGCGCAGCCGATCAGCCCCGTTCCCTACGCGTTCTACGCGGATCGCGTGGGCACCCCGGCCTGCCCTCTCGGGTACGAACACTTCACCGACGCGACCGCGCCTTCGGGCGCGACCCTATGCCGAAAGGGCAACGACGAGATGGTCCGCGTCGGGAGCGGCCCGTCGGCGTTCTGGATCGACCGCTACCTCGACAGCCTCTGGAGCAACCCCGATGGCACCGGCATGCAGTACGTGAACGGCACCGACGCCCCCGTGCCCGCCAATGGTTCGTGGACCACGCCCGCATACCCCGTGAGCGTGCGCGGCGTGGAGTCGACCGGGAGCATCACCTGGCCCCAGGCCAACGCGCTGTGCCGGATCGTCGGCAAGCGCCTCCCGTCGGTCGGCGAGTGGCTCGAGGCGGCCCGCGGGGCGCCCGGGTTCGGGACGGACTTCTCGCGGGTCCGCCCCGACGAGTGCCCGAACTCGCGAGGGCTCGCGTATGCGACGGGCTCGACCCCCCTGTGCATGAGCGCGTGGGGCGTCGATCAGGTGCTGGGGTATCGCTGGCAGTGGGGGGCCAACGCCACCTACGTGTTCGCGGCCAGCGCCGTCGTCGCCGAGGTGTTCGTCTCGAGTCCGACGTTGGTCTACGGCCAGAGCACGTCTCTCACGCCGATCCCGAGTTACGGGATGCGTTGCGTGAAGCCGCGCTGACCTGGGTGGTGGGCTACATGGGCGCGCTCACCGCGCTGCTCGCGTGGCGCTTCCGCAGCGGCGCATGGCGCACGATGGAGCTCACCGGCGAAGGGTGACCGACGCGCCCCACCCCGGAACTTGTCATCCCCGGCACATCCATCACACGATCGGGCGATGGCACCGGCGACCGACTCGCGCGACGACATGAAGGACCGCGGCAAGGCCCCGCGGTGGACCTTCGCGGTGCTCGTCGTGGTCGCGCTGGTGATGGTGTCGGTCGCGGTGGCCTCGCGCATGACGGAGCGCCAGAGCGACCCCGAGCGCGACCCGCTCGAGCTCGCCGACCCGCGCGAGCTGCGGCAGGTGGTGGCCATCTCCGAGGTGATCCGCGCGGGCGAGCCCGACGCCGAGGACCGCGCCATCGCCGCGCTCGACCGCGTGCGGCCCCAGAGCCCCGGCGCCGCCGACCTGCGCGACTCGTGCCTCACCACCTACCGCTCGCCGCGCGAGGCCGACCGCCTCCTGCGTGAGGGGGCGAGGCTCTTGCCCTCCGACGGGGGAGCTGCCCCGCCCGAGGCCACCGCGCGCCTCGAAGAGATCTCGCAGCGCGCCCGCACGCTCATCATCGAGGCCCGCGAGACCCTCGACCGCTGCCAGACGCTCTACCAGTCGGCCGCGCGCCGCCTCGGCGTCGAGCCCGCCCGCCGCCCCCAGCCCCGCGATTCACAGTAAAACAAAGCGTTTTAGAAAATCGTCACGGGCGCTGTCACTGGACCCGCCCCCCGCGCATTGGGCGCTTGAACCCCCACGCAGGGAGCAGTGACCATGGCGATGCCCTCGATCCTCCGGAACATGTTCGACCGCAACGAGCCCTCGACCGCGACGTCCTCGTCGGGCGGCACCCTGGTGTGCCCCGACGGGCGCGCGCTGCCGCTGCGGCAGACGTCGCTGCGCGCCCGCGCGAAGGGCGGCGTGGCGCGCACGATCGTGCGCCAGACCTTCGTGAACCCCTACGACGAGGCGCTCGAGGTGAGCTACCAGCTCCCGCTGCCGGTCGACGGCGCGGTGAGCGGCTTTCGCTTCGAGCTCGACGGCGTCGAGGTGGTGGGCGAGGTCGACCGCAAGCACCGCGCGCGCGAGCGCTACGAGCAGGCCATCGTCGAGGGCCGCACGGCCGCACTGCTCGAGCAGGAGCGCCCCAACCTCTTCACCCAGCGCGTGGGGAACATCCCCCCGAGGAGCTCCCTCGTCGCCGAGGTCACCGTCGACCAGCGGCTCACGTGGCTCGACGAGGGCGCGTGGGAGTGGCGCTTCCCCACGGTCGTGGGTCCCCGCTACATGGGCGCCGCGGGCCGCGTGGCCGACGCCGACCGCGTGCGCGTCGAGGTGTCGGAGAGGCCCCTCGCGCACCGCATGGTGATGGAGCTCACGGTGGCCGACGCGATCCCCTCGGGCCACCGCCCCGAGTCGAGCTCGCACGCGCTCGAAGCGCTCGACGCGTCGCTCTCGAACGACCCCGCGCTCTGGGGCTACCGCAGCGCGCCGCTGCGCGAGGGTGAGGGCGCCGCGCGCGTGGGCTTTCGCGACCGCGAGGGCGTGCGCCTCGACCGCGACGTGGTGGTGCGCTGGCCCGTGGCCGAGCGCGAGCCGGGCCTCTCGCTCGACGCCGTGCGCGCGCCCGAAGGAGCCTCCGACAAGGGCGGCGCGTACGGCCTGCTCACGATCGTGCCGCCGCGCGCCGAGGCCCGCATGCGCGCGCTGCCGCGCGACCTGATCTTTCTCATCGACACCAGCGGCTCGATGGGCGGGCGCCCGCTCGAGCAGGCCGCGCGCGTGGCGAGCGCGATGATCGACACGCTCTCCGACGACGACCGCATCGAGCTCATCGAGTTCTCGTCGTCGCCGCGGCGGTGGAGGCCGTCGGCCGTCTCCGCCACCGACGCCAACCGCCGCGCGGCGATCGAGTGGGTGACGGCCCTGCGCGCGGGCGGCGCCACCGAGATGCGCTCGGCCCTGCTCGAGGCCCTGCGCCCGCTGCGCCCCGGCGCGCAGCGCCAGGTGGTGCTCATCACCGACGGCTACATCGGCTTCGAGCGCGAGATCGTCGAGACGGTGTACCAGAAGCTCCCGAGCGGGTGCCGGCTGCACACGCTGGGCGTCGGGTCGTCGGTCAACCGCGCGCTCACGGGCCCCGCGGCGCAGGCGGGCCGCGGCCTCGAGGTGGTCGTGGGCATCGACGACGACGCCGAGCGCGCCGCGCGGCGCATGGTCGAGCGCACCGACGCCCCGCTCGTGACCGAGCTCGTGGTCGAGGGAGACGGCGTCGAAGAGGTCTCGCCCTCGCGCCTGCCCGACCTCTTCGCGGCCTCGCCCGTGCTCGTCTCGCTGCGCCTCGGGCGCCCGGGCTCCACGGTGAGGGTGCGCGGCAAGACCGCGCGCGGCACCTGGGAGCAGACCCTTCGCGTGCCCGAACCCGCGCCGTACGAGCGCGCCGCGGCGGTGCGCGCCCGCTTCGCCCGCGACAGAGTCGAGGACCACGAGCTGCACCTCGCCGCGGGAGGCTTCGCCTCGGAGATCGACCGCGAGATCGAGGCGCTGGGGGTGAGCTACCAGATCGCGACGAGGCTCACGTCGTGGGTCGCCATCAGCCACAAGGTGACGGTCGACCCCGAGGCGAAGCGCCGGAGCGAGCAGCAGCCGCAGGAGATGGTGCACGGCCTCTCGGCCGAGGGCCTCGGGCTGCGCAGGCCGACGGTGGTGCAGGAGCTCCTCTCGTCGGGCTGGGTCGACGACGAGTTCGAAGACCGCCTCACCACGGGCTCGTCGAGCGTCACCCGCGCGGGGGCGTTCTTCCCGCAGGGCGCGCCTGCGCCGCAGGCGATGCCCGCGCCGCCCATGATGCCGGGCGCTCTGCCGTCGGCGCCCATGGCCGCGAAGTACGCCGCGCCCGAGGCGCCCGCCGAGTCGATGAGCTCGATGGCGCCGATGCAGGCCCCGCCGCCGCCGTCGTCGGTCTCGTACGGCGCGCCGACGACGTACGCGCCCGCGCCGCAGGCCGTGAGGCGCGCGTCGCGCGGGTGGGTCCTCGCGCTCGTGCTGCTGATCGTGGCCGCGGTGATCGGGTGGTTCGTGTACCGTTCGCACGCGGGCGGCGAAGCGCGCCCGCACGCGCCCGGCGTGACGCGCACGGCGGCGCAGCGCCGCACGAGCTGAGCGATGGCCGACCTCGACGCGCATCTCCCTCTCATCGTCGTCGGCGACGCAGACGCCTTCGGGCGCTGGGTCGCCGGCGTCGAGCAGGAGCTCCGACGGAGCCTGCGCCCCTTCGCGGCCGTGGCCGACTGCGAGGCGGTGCTCCAGGAGTCGCTCCTGCGCGTGTGGCAGGTGGCGCCGAGGTTCGAGCCCGACGGGCGGCCCAACGCCCTCCTGCGCTTCGCGGTGCGTATCGCCCGCAACCTCGCGCTCGGCGAGGCGAGGCGCTTCCGCAAGGCCGCGCTCGACGACGACGCGCTCGAGCGCGCGCAGAACGAGTCGGCCGAACCGTCACCCGAGGGGCCCGATCCGTTGCTCCGTCAGGCCATCGCCGCGTGCAGAGAGGAGCTGCCCGACAAGCCCGCGCTCGCCCTCGACGCGCGCCTCGGCGCGGAGGGCGCCATCGCCGACGAGGCGCTCGCCGAGCGGTTGGGCATGCGCACCAACACCTTTCTGCAGAACGTGACGCGCGCGCGAAAGCTATTGGCCGACTGCCTCGCGCGGCAGGGCGTCGACCTCGCGGTGGAGTGGCGATGAGCGACCCCGACGACGAGGCGCTGATCGAGGCCGTCGCGGGCGCGTACCGCGAGCGGGGCCCGCTCGGCGAGGTGCGCTCGCACCCCGCGTGGCACGACCTCGACGCGCAGGGGCGCGACGAGGCGTGGGAGGTCGCCGCGCGCTCGCGAGCGATGGAGGCCGCGCTCGACCCCGAGGGCCTCTCGACCACCGCGCGCGCGGTGCTGGCTCGCATCCGCGCGCCGCGGCGGTGACCGCAGCTACGTCACCACCGTGGGGTAGAGCCTCGCGGCGAGCGCCACGAGCGCCACGAACACCGCCGCGAGCACGCCGAAATCCCACGCGAGCCCGAAGGCGCTGTGGCCCCCGGCGAGCATCTGCGCGCGCAGCGCGTCGACGAGGTAGGTCAGCGGGTTGACCCGCGCGAGCGCCCGCAGCCACGGGGGCATCACCTCGATCGGGTAGATCGCGTTGCTCGCGAAGAAGAGCGGCATCGTGAGCACCTGGCCGATGCCCATGAAGCGCTCGCGGGTCTTCACCACGCACGCCACCACCAGCGAGAAGGTCGCGAAGAGCGCCGCGCCGAGCATCACCGCGGCCGCCACGCCGAGCATCGCGAGGGGCGCGTGCGACAGGGGCACGCCGAGGAGCGCCGCGATCGCCACCACCACGAGCGACTGCGCCAGCGCGCGCACGCCGCCCGCCACGGCCTTGCCCGTGACGAGCGCGCCCCGGTACGCGGGGCTCACCAGGAGCTTCTGGAGGATGCCCAGGTCGCGCTCCCAGATGATCGCGATGCCGTAGAAGATCGCGCTGAAGAGCACGCTCTGCGCGAGGATGCCCGGCGCGAGGAAGGCCGTGTACCCCACCGGCCCCGCGGGGATCGCGCGCATGCGCCCGAACACCTGCCCGAACACCGCGAGCCACAGGAGCGGCTGCACCGAGCGGGTGAGCACCTCGGAGGGGTCGCGCGCGACCTTGCGCAGCTCGGCCCCGGCGACGGCCAGGGTCTGCTGCGCGAAGTCCGACACGGCCCCGAGAGCCATGTGCGGGCGCTCACCCGAGGCGGCGGGCGACCTGACGGGTGCGTGCGGTGCCACGGTAGTCTCCTCCCTGCTCGACGTGCCCGCCCGTGTAGTGGATGAACACGTCGTCGAGCGTCGCGCCCTCGCCGACCGAGTCCTCGAGCGCCCGCGGCGTGCCGAGCGCGACGAGCCGCCCGCGGTGCATGATCCCCACGCGCTCGCAGAGGGCCTCGGCCTCCTCCATGTCGTGCGTGGTGAGCAGCACGGTGGCGCCGGTGCGCGCGCGCAGCCCGCGGAGCGAGTCCCACACGGCGTGGCGGGCCACCGGGTCGAGGCCCACCGTGGGCTCGTCGAGAAAGAGCACCGCGGGGTCGTGCAGCATCGACTGGGCGATCTCGAGCCTGCGGATCATCCCCCCCGAGTAGGTCTTCACGAGCGCGTCGCCGAACCCGGTGAGCCCCATGAACGCGAGGGCCTCGTCGACGCGCGACGCCCGCTCGGCGCGCGCGATGCCGTAGAGCTTCGCCGAGAGCGCGAGGTTCTCGCGGCCCGTGAGCGCCGCGTCGGCCGAGAGGAGCTGGGGCACGTACCCGATGCGCCGGCGCACCTCGCGGGGCCGCGCCACCACGTCGAAGCCCGCCACCCGCGCCTCGCCCGACGTGGGCCTGAGGAGCGTCGTGAGGATGCGGATGGTCGTGGTCTTGCCCGCGCCGTTGGACCCGAGGAGCCCGAACACCTCTCCGACGGGCACCGCGAGGTCGAGCGCGTCGACCGCGGTCAGGTCGTCGAAGCGTCGCGTGACGCTTCGAAGCTCGATCGCGGGGGTCTCGTCGGGGGTCATCGCGAGGGGGTTCCGAAGGCACTATGGTGCGACGGAGCCCGTCACGCACCACCTCCCGTTGCAGCGCCGCGCGGGGGCTTCGAAGCCGCCGCGCACCCGCAGCCGCGAGGCGCCGTGCGCGCCCGCGCTCGTGACGCCGCCCGCGACGCGGGGCGGGCCCGCGAGCGGCGCGTACGTCCAGTCGTCGAAGGTGCAGCCGAGCGCCAGCGCCGCCCACGCGAGCGCGACGAGCCGGCGGGTCGAGGGCTCAGAGCGCACAGCGGAACCCGATCCACGGGGCCCACGCCGACGGGGCCGAGTCGAGGATCACCGTGAAGACCCCGGACCTCGCGCCCAGTCGGTAGTCCCCGCCGCGCGCCATCGCGGCGGGCAGGCCGAAGCGGGGCACGCCCGAGCCACCCGGGTAGGTCGCCGACGTGACGTTGAGGACCATGTCGCCGTTGAAATCCCCCGGCCACCCGGCGAACGCGCGGTCGTTGGGCCACGCGGGCATGCCCGCGGCGGCCTCGGCCGCGGGGTCTCCGTCGCTCACGATCGCGCCGGGCACGGTGTAGAAGCCCGTGCGCCCGACGCCCGCGTACCACTCGGCGGTCCACTCGTTGACGTTGCCGATCATGTCGTGCGCGCCCCACGCGCTCACGCAGCGGCCCGCGGGGCTCGACGCGCGCGGCACGCTCGCGCCCGAGACCAGGCACGAGGCCGCCGAGTCGACCGTGCCCGAGGCCGCCGCGAGCCACTCGTCGCCCGTGGGCAGCCGCTTGCCCGCCGCGCGGCACGCCTCGCTCGCCTGGAACCACGTGATGCTCGCGCTCGGCGGGCCCCCCGCGTGACTCAGCGCCAGCAGCGGCGGCGCGGCGAGCGCCGGGGCCCACTGGCCGTTGCGCGGAAGGCCCGGGTACGTGTCGCCCGCGCGCTCGCCGTACGCCGTGCCCGCGCGGTCGTACACGCTCGCTTCGAAGCGGTCGATCCAGAAGGCGCTGCGGCCGCTGCCCACCCGCACCACCTCGTCGCGCAGGCGGGCCTCGCCGAGCGTCACGGTGCGCGCGCACGCCACGGCGCCAGCCACCGACGCGTCGCGCTCCCAGCCCGGCGGGCAGTCGGGGTCGCGCAGCGCCGCGAGCTGCGCCTGGAGCGCCGCGAGCTGCGCCTGGAGCGCGCCCGACGCGCCCGACGCGCGGTCGGCCTCGACCGCGTAGGGCACCGCGCCGAGCTTGCTGCGCTCGCCCACGGCCGCGCCGTCGAGGTCGACCTGCACCCAGAGGTCGGCGCGCGCGCGGATCGCCGCGAGGCACCCGTCGAGCGCGAGTTCGAAGCGCCCGTCGCCGCCGCGGGCGAAGGTCCACGAGCGCGTCGCGCGGCACTCGGGCGCGTCGCCGCCCGAGGGCGAGGCCCACAATGAGACCGCGAGCGCGTGCGCGCTCCCGTCGGCGAGGGGGCCGCGGTCGTCGGAGACCTGACCGCGGTACCAGAGGGGCTGCGACGAGGGGATCCCGTCGGCCCGCACGGCGCGCTGCGCGACGACGGCCGCGCCCGCGCCGACGAGCGCCGAGAGCGCGACGACGAGGGGCCAGCGCGTGGGGCGGTTCATGGCGCCGCGGACGTTATCGCAGCCGCGCGCGCCGCGGAACGCCCGCGGCTCAGCGTCGGGGGCGCGGGAGCCCGAAGCGCTCGAGCCTCCACACGAGCTGCCGGCGGGTGAGTCCGAGGCGCTCGGCCGCGCGGGTCTGGTTGCCCGCGCACTCCTCGAGCGCCGCGATGATGCGCCGCCGCTCGTCGTCGTCGTCGCCGCCGCCGCCCGCGGGCGGGGGCGCCGCGGTCGGCGAGGGCCGCGCGAAGAAGCGCTCGACGGGCAGGTGCTCCGACGTGATGGGCGCGTCGCCCGCGAGCAGCACCGCGCGCTCCATCACGTTGCGCACCTCGCGCACGTTGCCGGGCCAGCGGTAGCGCTCGAGCACGTCGACGGCCTCGGCGCTCACCTCAGCGTCGCCCGCGAGGCCCGCGCGCCGCCGCGCCAGGCCGGCGAAGCGCCGCGCGAGCGGGGCGATCTCGGCGACGCGCTCGCGCAGCGGAGGGATCGTGAAGCTGAAGCCGTTGAGCCGGTGGAACAGGTCGGCGCGGAAGCGCCCCGCGGCGGCCTCGGCCTCGAGGCCTCGGTTGGTCGCGGCCACCACGCGCAGGTCGACCACGCGGCCCTTGAGCGCGCCCACGCGGCGCACCTCGCGGTCCTCGAGCACGCGCAAGAGCTTGGCCTGCACGGGCGCCGAGAGCTCGCCCACCTCGTCGAGAAAGATCGTGCCCCCCTCGGCGCTCTCGATGAGCCCCGCCTTCGCCGCGGCCGCGCCGGTGAACGCGCCCTTCTCGTGCCCGAACAGCTCGCTCTCGACGAGCGCGTCGGTGAAGGCCGCGCAGTTGAGCCGCACGAAGGGCCGCGACGCGCGCGGAGACAGCCGGTGCAGCATGGCGGCGAGCACCTCCTTGCCGGTGCCCGTCTCGCCGAGCAGCAGCACGTTCACCTCGACCGCCGCGACGCGCGCGACCATGGCGTGCAGCCGCTGCATCGCGGGGTCGGCCACCACCACGCCCCCCTCGTCGTCGGCGTCGCCCGCTCCGCCGCGCGCAGCGGCCAGCAGCCGTTGGGGCGTGCGCCCGTCGCGGGGGTGCGCCGCCACGCGCGCCTCGAAGCGCGCGACCGAGCGCCCGAGCCGCGCGCGGAGCATCCGGGCGACGCCCTCGGCCTCGGGGGCGCCCGC
>JBDHVF010000069.1:0-17271 GCA_039809605.1 Polyangiales bacterium
CCTCTCGCGCACGCGGCCGGCGACCTCGCGCGCCACCGCGCGGGCCCGCTTCGCGCCCTCGGCGAGCACGTCGTCGAGCTCCGAGGGCCTCGCCAGCAGGGCGTGGTAGCGCTCGCGCGCGGGGCCGAAGCGCGCCTCGAGGGCCTTGCCGAGGGCCTCCTTGGCGTGGCCGTAGCCGTAGCCCCCGGCGCGGTAGCGCGCGGCCATCTCGTCGGCCTCGGCGGGCGAGGCCACGAGGCGGTAGAGCGTGACGAGGGTGCTGGCGTCGGGGTCCTTGGGCTCGTCGACGCCCTTCGAGTCGGTCTTGACCTGCTTCGCGACCTTCAGAAACGCCTTCTCGTTGGGGAGAAAGATCTCGATGGTGTTGCCGTACGACTTCGACATCTTGCGGTCGTCGATGCCCGGCACGGTGGGCACCTCGGCGCGCACGAGCGCCTCGGGGCGGCGCAGCACGTTGCCGTAGATGGCGTTGAGGTGGCCGGCCATGTCCTGCGCCATCTCGACGTGCTGGAGCTGGTCGCGCCCGACGGGCACCACGTCGCTGTCGTACGCGAGGATGTCCGCGGCCATGAGCACCGGGTAGAAGAACGTGCCCGACGAGAGCGCGTTGGCCTCGCCCTTGTCGTCGGCGGCCTTGTACGCGTGGGCGCGCATCAGGAGGCCCATGTTGGTCACGCACGCGAGCTGCCACGTGAGCTCGAGCACCTCGGGCACGTCGCTCTGGCGAAAGAACACCGCGCGCGCCGGGTCGAGCCCCAGCGCGAGGAAGGTCGCGGTGATCTCGTGCGACGCCCTGCGAAGCACGCGCGGGTCGCGGCCCGTGGTGAGCGCGTGGAAGTCGGCCACGAAGTAGAACGCCTCGTGGGTCTCCTGCAGGGCGATCGCGGGCTGGATCATCCCGAAGTAGTTGCCCAGGTGCGGCGTGCCCGTGGGTTTGATGCCCGAGAGGGCGCGGAGTCTGCGTGTCATGGTCGGGGGCGGAGGTATACCATCGCGCCCGCCATGAGAACCCCTCTGCTGGTGCTGTCGCTTCTCATCGCCCGCGCGAGCTGCTCGGACCGCGCGCGGCCGGTGACCACCGCGGGCTCCGACACCCCCCGCGAGGTCGAGGTGGTGGCGCCCGGCGACGGCGGCGCGCGCAGGCCGCGCGAGATCGCGGCGCGGCACATCCTGGTGATGCACCGCGAGTCGTCGGGCGCGCCCGAGACGATCACGCGCACGCGGGCCGAGGCGCGGGCGCGCGCCGAGGAGGCGCTGCGGCGGCTGCGCGCGGGCGAGAGCTTCGAAGCGCTGGCGCGCGAGTACTCCGACGAGCCCGGCGCGGGCGAGCGCGGCGGGAGCCTCGGGCGCTTCGGCCGCGGGCGCATGGTGCGCGACTTCGAAGACGCCGCGTTCGCGCTCGAGCCGGGGCAGATCTCCGACGTGGTCGAGACGCAGTTCGGCTTCCACGTGATCCAGCGCACCGAGTAGCGGTGCGACCCGAAGGCGCCTCGGTGCATCTCACGCGACGCCTCGAACCACACACCCCTTCAGGAGACACGAACCGATGGCGCTCAGCGTTGGCACCCAGGCCCCCGACTTCACCCTCCCTTCGAAGCCCGGCGAGACGGTGACGCTCTCGCAGTACCGCGGCAAGAGCGTGGTGCTGCTCTTCTACCCCGCCGCGTTCACGAGCGTGTGCACGAAGGAGATGTGCACCGTCGCCGAGGACTTCGGCGCGTACCGCGACCTCAACGCCGAGGTGCTCGCCGTCAGCGTCGACAGCCCGTGGGTGGTCACGAAGTTCGCCGCGGAGTCGAAGGCCACCTTCCCCTTCCTCTCGGACTTCAACAAGTCGGTGATCAAGGCCTACGACGTCGTGCGCCACGACTTCGCCTTCGGCCTCAAGGACGTGGCCGAGCGCGCGGTGTACGTCATCGGCCCCGACGGCAGGATCAAGTACGCCTGGGTCGGCGAGACGCCCGCGGCCTTCCCCGACCTCGACGCCGTGAAGCAGGCGCTCCGGGCCTGAGCGTCCCCTCCGTCGAGCTCGTCAAGCTCGACGGCGTAGTCTTTCGGGCTGTGTCCGAAGATCCAACTCGACTGTAGAAATCGCAGTAAAAATGCTCGGGGGCTCTTGGCGGGGGCGTCCTACATGTGGATGATCCTGTGACGAGGACGGAGGTTTCCTGATGCGCAGAAGTTCGTTCCCGATGATCGCCGCAGGAGTTCTCGCAGCGCAGGGGTGTGCGGGCCACGACGACGATCCCGCGGAGCGGCTCACGCCGGCATCGGGCTTCTTTCTCGTGCGCCGCGCGTCGCCCGACTGCATGCCTGTGCGCGGGGTGACGTGCAGCGGGTTCGTGGCCTCGTCGCTCAACAGCGCGTCGACGCTCTGCGCCGACGGGAGCTGGTCGCCCGCGTGCGAGGTGACCTCGCTCGACCTGTCGGGCGTGGGCCTGCCCGACGCGCAGGCGCGCTCGCTCGAGGCGTCGATCACCGACTCGCTCGACGCGCCCTCGGTGGTGCTCCGCGGGCGCGTCGCGACGGTCGACGGCCGCGCGACCTTCGTCGCGAGCGAGGCGTGGCGCGCGCCCGCGAGCGAGCCCGTGCGCGGCGCGTTTCACCTCGTGTCGACGGCGTCGTCGTCGTGCACGTACCTGCCGTGCGAGAGCGTGCTCGACCGCCGCGTGAACGCCGCGCTCGAGCCCGAGGCCATCGCGGGCGTCGACCTGAGCCCGCTCGAAGACGTCGACCCGATCGCGCGCGACCGCGCCCTCGCCGACGCCGCGAGCGACACGGGCCTGCTGGTCGCGGGCACGCAGTCGTACCGCGACGGCGGCCGCGTGCTGCGGGCCGAGCAGGTGTTCGTGCGCGTGCGCCCCGCGGTCGCGCCAGGGCTCTGCGCGCAGGAGCTCCGCGCCGCGCTCGACCGCTCGTCGTCGCGGCTGCTCTACCCCTCGCAGACCGACGCGCCCTTTCACGTGCTCGCGCCGGGCGCCGTCTCGTCGATGCCCACGCCCGACCAGTTCGCGGGCGTGGTGGGGATGACCGCGCGCCCGCCGGTGCGCGTCGAGCCCTTCGAGACGTTCATGGGGGCGCTCACGTCGGGCACCGACGCGCCCGCCGATCAGCTCCGCGCGGCGCGCTTTCGTGCGCTCGAGCGCACGCTGCGCGAGCAGCTCAGCGACCTCAGGGTGTACCGCGTGGGCACGGTCGACGTGCAGGTCTACGTGGTCGGGCTCACCGCGTGCGGCGAGCTCGCGGGCCTCGAGACCACCGCCCTCGAGCGCTGAGGGCGGTCATCGCCTCCCGATCAGTCTGCGTGGCGTGTGAGGGTGATGCGCCAGGCGCCGTCTTCGCACGAGGTGCGAACCGTGAGGCCGGCGCCGGAGGCCCAGCGTGCGATGGCGGCGGTCAGGTCGCCCGCGCTCAGCGGAGCGGGCAGGGCCGTTTCGAGCATCGAGGCGGTCGCGCCGTGCGCGCGGCGCACGCGCCAGTAGCGCTCGTCGACCTCCACCGAGAAGGTCGCTTCGAGACCGTCCGACGCGCGCGCCATCATCCACTGGCCCGCCTCGCGCGTGATCACCGACGCCACGACGTGCGCGCCGGTGGGGGTCGTTCCGTGGGCAAACGCTTCGGTCGCCATAGGGGGTGACTTTTACGCCGTTCGAGGGAGACCACAACCCCCAACGCGAGGGCTTTCGGGTCTCCGAAGTTTCAGAACGAGCCCGAGATCACCGGCACCCGGACCTCGGACTGGGCGGCGAGGCCATACTGGCGCATGTCCTGCTGCGAGATGCTGTTCTCGACGCTGATCGCGGGCACCGAGAGCGACATCGACCCGCGCGCGAAATCGACGAGGCCCGTGGGGCGCAGCAGCGGCGCGGCCACCATGCGCGACCGGCGCGGGTGGAGCGACGAGGTGCCGCCGCCGGTGGTGCCCGTGCCCGACGTCCCCGTGGCGCCGCCCGGCGTGGCGCCCGAGTCGGGAGGAGGGGGCGCGGTGGTGGCGCCGCCCTCGGCGGGGGCCCCCGACGACTCGTCGACGGGGGTGTTGGTCGGGGCGTTGTCTTCCGCGGGCTGGTCGGCCTCGGGGCGGTACGAGGTCGCGTTCACGTAGGCGATCACGCTGGGCACCACGAGCCCGAGGCCCAGCACCAGCGAGCCGACCGAGAGGGCCGTGAGCGTGGTGCTGCCCGAGGCGTTGTCGGTCTCCGCCGCGCTCTCGAGGAAGTACCCGCCCACGCCGCCCGCGGCCGCGCCCAGCAGCGGGAACACGATGTACGCCCACCGCGGGCGCGCGCCCGCCGCCGCCTGGATGAGCGTGACGGTCTCGGCGCCGAGGAGCGCGCACCCGATGATGCCCTTCGCCGTGGGCGTCACCTGGTGCACGTTGGACGCCGTCTGCGCCGACGCCTCCGTGGCGTGCGTGAGAATGACCGAGCCCGCGATGCCCGCGAGCGTGATGGCTGCGACCGCCTTGCGCATGAAGCCTCCGATGCCCTTGAACCGCCGCGCGTTCTACGACTTTGTAGCGCGGCCGTCTGGAAACGTTCGGCACGCTACCATCGACCCCACGGGCGTCAAGACGCTGCTTCGACCGCGGCGCCCGCGAATTTCGCGCCCATCACCCCGCGGCGCGGTTGTACCCTCGCGCGCGCCGCCATGAGCATGAACGACAAGGTCATCATCACGTGCGCCCTCAGCGGCGTGGTCACCTCGCGCGCGCAGTGCCCCGCGATCCCCTACACGGTCGACGACTACGCCCGCGAGGCGAAGCGCGCGTGGGACGCCGGCGCCGCGGTGCTGCACGTGCACGCGCGCGCCGACGACGGCTCGCCCGACTACACCGCCGCGCGCTACCGCGCCATCGGCGACGCGGTGCGCGCCGCGTGCCCGATCATCTTGAACTTCTCGACGGGCACCATCGACCCCGAGGGCCGCAAGGCCCCGCACATCACGGACTACAAGCCCGAGATCGGCGCGCTCAACATGGGCTCGATGAACTACGCGAAGTACAACCCCAAGCGGAAGGGCTGGGTGTTCAACTTCGTGTTCGAGAACTCGTTCGACTACATCACCGAGCTGCTCACGAAGATGAAGCAGTCGGGGGTGAAGCCCGAGCTCGAGTGCTTCGACACGGGCCACGCCTCGTCGGCCGAGGCCCTTCTCGACATGGGCCTGCTCGTCGCCCCGCTCGACTTCTCGCTGGTGATGGGCGTGGTGGGCGGCATCAAGGCCACCACGAAGCACCTCGCGTTCGCCGCCGAGAACCTCCCGCCGGGGAGCACCTGGAAGGTCGTGGGCATCTCGCGCGAGCAGTGGTCGCTCTGCGCCGCGGCCCTCACGCTCGGGGGCAACATCCGCGTGGGTCTCGAGGACAACTTCTACCTGCCGAGCGGAGAGATGGCGCGCTCGAACGGCGACCTCGTCGAGAAGGCCGCGCAGATGGTCCGCGACGTGGGCCGCCAGGTGGCCTCGGTCGACGAGGCCCGCGCGATGCTCTCGCTCCCCCCGCGCTGAGAGGAGGAACGCGATGTACCACACGATCCTCTACGGGGTGACCGCGGTCGACGGCGGCGCGGTCGCGACCATCACGCTCAACCGCCCCGAGCGCAAGAACGCCATCGGCCCCGAGATGGCCAACGAGCTCATCTACGCGCTCGAGAACGCCGAGAAGGAGGACCACGTGCGCGCCGTGGTGATCACGGGCGCGGGCGGGAACTTCTGCGCGGGCGGCGACCTCGGCGCGATGACCGGCGGGCCCCTCGTGGGCACGCTGCCGACCAAGGGCGACTACGCCGACCTCGTGCTCGCGATGGTGCGCTACACGCGACCGATCATCGCGCGCGTCGAGGGCGCGGCCATGGGCGGCGGCCTCGGGCTCGTGGCCGCGTCGCACTTCGCGATCGCCTCGGAGACGGCCGTGTTCGCGACGCCCGAGATCAACCGGGGCCTGTGGCCCATGATGATCTCCGCGGTGCTCGCGCGCACCATCTCCCGGCGCGACCTGCTCGAGATGATGCTGCTCGGCGCGAAGATGCCCGCGGCCGAGGCCGCGCGCATCAGGCTCGTCAACCGCGCCGTGCCCGCCGAGCGCCTCGACGCCGAGGTCGACGCGCTCGCGCGCTCGCTCGCGTCGAAGAGCCCGACGGCCGTCGCGCGCGGGCTCGCGGCGTGGGCGCGGCAGGGCGACATGGCGCTCGACGCGGCGCTGCCGGTGCTGCGCGACGAGCTGCTCGAGCTGCTCGCGACCGACGACGCGCGCGAGGGGCTCATGGCCTTCGTCGAGAAGCGCGCCCCCAGGTGGACCGGAAGGTAGGAGGAGCGACCCGATGCCCACGATGCGAGAGAGGGTGGCCGAGCTCGAGGCCCGGCGCGCGAAGGTGCGCGAGATGGGCGGGGCCGACAAGGTGGCGAAGCAGCACGAGCGGGCGAAGCTCACGGCCCGCGAGCGCTTCGCGCAGTTCTTCGACGGCGGCGAGTGGTTCGAAGTGGGGATGCACGGCACCCAGATGGGCTCGGCCGCGGGCCCCGACGGCGCCGACAAGCCCCCGGCCGACGCCGTGGTGTGCGGCTTCGGCAGGGTCGACGGGCGCCTCGTGTGCGGCGCCGCGTACGACTTCACCGTGAAGGGCGGCTCCATCGGAGAGACCGGCGAGGTGAAGGTCACGCGCATGCGCGAGATGGCCCTGCGCGGGCGGCACCCGATGGTGTGGTTCATCGACTCGGCCGGCGCGCGCATCGAGCCCGGGCGCAACAGCGAAGACGCCATCTCGCTCTTCGCGGGCTACGGGCACCTCTTTCGCGAGGAGGTCGTGATGTCGGGGGTGGTGCCGCAGGTGGCCGCCATGGTGGGCCCCGGCGCGGCGGGCACGGCGTACATCCCCGGCCTCGCGGACTTCGTGCCCATGGTGAAGAACATCGGGTCGATGGCCCTCGCGGGCCCGCCCCTCGTGAAGGCCGTCACGGGGCAGGACATCTCCGAGCAGGAGCTCGGCGGCTCGAAGGTGCACTGCGAGGTCTCGGGCGTGGGCGATGGCGAGTACCCCGACGACCCGTCGTGCATCGCGGCCGTGCGCAAATACCTCTCGTACTTCCCCTCGCACTGCGACGAGGCGCCGCCCGTCGTGCCCTGCGACGACCCGCTCGACCGCCGCGAGGAGTCGCTCCTCGACGTGGTGCCCGACTCGGCCCGGCGCGCGTTCGACATGTACAAGGTCATCCGCGCGGTGGTCGACCACGGCGAGGTCTTCGACATCAAGCCCCGCTGGGCGCGCAACCTCATCACCTGCCTCGCGCGCATCGGCGGGCGCTCGGTGGGCGTCGTGGCCAACAACCCAATGCAGCTCGGCGGCGTGCTCGACATCGACGCGGCCGACAAGGGCGCCCACTTCATCCAGCTCTGCGACGCGTTCAACATCCCGCTGGTGTTCCTGCAAGACACGCCGGGCTTCATGGTGGGCTCGAAGGTCGAGCACGCGGGCATCATCCGTCACGGCGCCAAGATGCTCCACGCCATGAGCGCGGCCACGGTGCCGAAGCTCACCGTGGTGGTGCGCAAGGCCTACGGCGCGGGCTACTTCGTGATGTGCGGCCGCGCGTACGAGCCCGACCTCATCGTCGCGTGGCCCGGCGCCGAGATCTCGGTCATGGGCGCCGAGGGCATGGTGGGCATCGCCGCGAAGAAGCTCTTTCGCGGCGAGGAGCCGCCGCCCGAGATCAAGAAGCAGCTCGTGGACACCATCCAGGGCTACATCGACATCGCGAAGGTGGCGGGCTGGGGCCTCGTCGACGACGTGATCGACCCCCGCGACACGCGCCGCGTGCTGGCGTGGGGGCTCGAGCTCGCGCGGCACAAGACCGTTGAGCGCCCGCGCCGCAAGCGCGGGGTGATCCCGGTGTGATGAAGGGCAGGCGGGCCACGGACTCGGTCGACTCGCTGCGCGACGCGGCGCTCGACGGCATCGGCGAGGAGCCCGCCGACGGAGACGTCGCGCCCGAGGTCACCGAGGATCGCGCGCGCAAGCCGCGGCCCGTCGACCCCTCGGTCGCGGCGCTCTTTCCGACGGGCGTGGTGGTCGTGCACGAGATGATCTCGGCGGCGTCGAAGGCCTGGCGCGAGGCGACCGACCGCGAGGCCCCGTCGGTCGAGCGGCTCTCGGCGCCCGGCGCGGTCGAGCGCGTCGACGTCGACGCGCTCTCGGGCTACGTCTCGGTGGTCACGAAGGACGACACCTGGCGCGCGTTCCTGCCGCGCGAGCAGGTGGCGACGGTGGTGGCGCTGATCCTTCGGAGGCCCATCGAAGACGTGGCCCGCACGATGGCGCGAGGACCCGGCTCCCTCACCCCGAGCGCGTAGCCGCGCGCCTCAGCGCTGCGGCGGCGGGAAGCGGAAGTTGCGAAGGATCGTGTCGCGCAGCCACCCCTGGAGCTGCTCGATGTCGTCTTCGTTCGACGCGAGGCGCACGACGAAGTAGCGCCGCCCGCCGGGCACCACGAAGGCCGCGGCCTGGAGCGACTCTCCACCGCGGCGGCCGTACTGCGCGACCCAGTAGCCCTGCGCGCCGCCGAGCTCGTCGTCGCCCAGCGCGCGCATGGTGGTGGTCGCGTCGCCGAGCGTGGGCAGCGTGCGCGCGCCGGGCGAGAGCGCGGAGAACTCCGCGCTCGTGGTGCCGGGCGACGGCCGCGAGACCTCGAAGACCTCGAGGCGCTCGGTGTGGACGGCGTGCGTGTACTCCTCGTGGCGCAGGCCGCCGGAGCTCTCGTGGCGGTCGAACTCCCAGCCGCCGGGCGATGGGTCGAACGAGTAGGCCGTCTGCGGCAGGTGGGAGCACGCGGCGGCGAGCATGAGCGAGAGCGCGGCGGCGCGGAGGTGACGGATCGCACGCATGGCGCCGGTGCATCCCACGGCCCGCGCGCGCGGTCCAAGAAACGGCAAGGCGCTTCAGCCCCGCAGCGAGCCGAGCTCGATCTGCACGGCGTCGGGGCCGTTCCAGGGGTCGGGGCGCAGCGCGCCGAGGGCGTCGACGCGCGAGCCCACGGCGGGCACCTCGCCGCGCTCCCTGCGCGAGACGCCGTCGCGCACGAAGCACGGCAGCGTGCGGCGCCCCACGAGCAGCGACAGGCGCAGGTGCGTCTCGGCCACGACGCGCGCGTCGGTGAGCTTCGCGCCGCGCACGAGCACCCGCGGCTCGGGGTTGCCCTCGCCCGTGGGCTCGATCGACGCGAGGTCGCGCGCGAGGCCCGGCGAGAGGTCCTCCTCGCGCAGCTCGGTGTCGCAGCGCTCCCCCGCCACGGGCGCCCGCTCGGCCACCGCGAGCGCGCTCGCGAACGACGCGCGGAACGCGTCGACCCGCTCGCGGTGGATGCGCAGCCCCGCGGCCCCGTCGTGCCCGCCGCACGTGAGCAGGTCGGCCCGGCAGCGCGCCACCGCGTCGAAGAGCTTCACCCCGCGGGGCGCGCGCACCGAGCCGACGCCCTCGTGGCCGTCCATGGCGACGACGGCCACGGCCACGCCGAGGCGGTCGACCAGGCGCCCCGCGACGATGCCGCCCATGCCGTGGTGCCAGCCGTCGCCCGCCACCACGATGCCCGCGGGCAGCGACGTGCCGTAGACCTCGCGCACCTGCTTGACGGCCGCGTCGATGAGGGTCGACGACACCTCGCGGCGCTTGAGGTTGGCCGCGGCGAGCTCGCGCGCGAGCTCCGACGCGCGCGCGGGGTCGTCGGCGAGCAGGAGCTCCAGCGTGGGCTCGGCCGAGCCGAGGCGGCCCGGCGCGTTGAGCAGCGGCGCGATCGAGAAGCCCACGTCGCGCGCGGTGAGCCGGTACCGGAGCTTCACCTCGGCGAGCAGCGCGCGCACGCCCGCGCACCCGTCGCCGTCGGCGATGCGCGCGAGGCCCGCGCGCGTGAGGATGCGGTTGTCTCCGTCGAGGGGCGCCACGTCGGCGACGGTGCCGAGGGCCACGAGGTCGAGCAGCGGGCGCAGGTCCATCGCGGCGTCGAGGCGCGCGCGCACCGCGGCGGCGATCGAGAACGCGAGGCCCACGCTCGCGAGGTGCTTGTACGCGAAGCCGCAGTCGGGGCGGTGGGGGTTGAGAAAGGCCAGCGCGGGCAGCGGCTCGTCGGGCACCTTGTGGTGGTCGACCACCACGGCGTCGACGCCCAGCGCGCGCAGGCGCGCGAGGCGCGCGTGGTCGCTCGTGCCGCAGTCGCAGGTGACCACCAGCGCGGGGCGCTCGGCGAGCACGCGGTCGACGGCCGCGTCGCTGAGCCCGTAGCCGCCCGCGAAGCGCGAGGCGACGCGCGCCGTCACGTCGGCGCCGAGACGTCGCAGCACGCGCGTGAGGAGCGACGCGCTCGTGATGCCGTCGACGTCGTAGTCGCCGAAGACCACCACGCGCTCGCGGCGCCTCACGGCGTGCGCGAGGCGGTCGGCGGCGAGGTCGCGGTCGGCCATCGCGTCGGGGCGCGTGAGGTCCGACAGGCGCGGCGAGAGGAACCTCCGCGCCGCGCCGGGCTCGGTCACGCCCCGCGCGAAGAGCACGCGCGCAGCGAGGGGGTGGAGCCCGAGGGCGCGGGCGAGCGCGGCCGAGGCGTCGCGCGCGTCGTGGGGGTCGAGGGGCGGGTCCGTGGGTTCCATGCGCGCGCCGAGACGTTACCGCACGCGCGCCGGGGAGGTCTCGTTTGCGGCCTACTTCACGGCCTCGACGAAGAGGCACAGCCCGTAGCGGTCGCCGAGCGCGCGCACCAGCCACCGGGGGTAGAGCGCGAAGAGCGCGCGGTGCAGCGGGCCCTGGTACTTCTCCGACGGGCGGAACTTCAAGAGGTCGCCGAACGCGAGCTGCGTCCAGACGCGCGCCGACGAGAAGTCGCCGAAGAGCGCGCGGGCCTCGTCGACGGTGTAGACCTTCGTGCCGGGGCTCTCGAGGTGCTCGTAGACGGCCTGCCGCGGGCCCTTCCACGGCTGGCCCCTGCCCAGCGAGTGCAGCGCCCAGAGCATGAGCGCCGTCCACGACTCGAGGTGGTAGACCATGATGAGCGCCGTGCCGCCGGGCTTGAGCACGCGGTAGACCTCGCCGATGGCGCGCACCGTGTGGGGGCTGTGGTGCAGCACGCCGTACGAGTACACGATGTCGAAGCTGTCGCTCTCGAACGGCAGGCTCTCGGCGTCGGCGCGCACGACGGTGGCCTCGTAGCCCTCGAGGGCCACGCGCTCGCGCGTGAGCGCCACGCCGCGCTCGGTGAGGTCGACGCCCGTCGCGACGGCGCCGCTGCGCACCCAGTTGATGAAGTCGGTGCCCGCCCCGACGCCCACCTCGAGCACGCGCTTGCCGCGGCCGCGCTCGAAGCGCGCGAAGGGCTTGATGTAGGGCTCCCACTCGTAGCGCTCGCGCTCGATCTGGTCGAAGAAGGCCTTGCGGTCGCCGTCGCCGACGCCGCGCGTGCCGCAGGTCTCGGCCTCCCAGTGCGCGCGCACCGAGTCCTTGAGCGTGTCGTTGGGTTCCATGAGAGTCGGTTCCAGCGGTGGGTGCGATGCCCGACGGGCGCCGGGCATTCAGGCGGAGGCTACGCGCGCTCTTCCGGCGGCGCGGCGGTCGCCGCGGGCGCCTCGGGCAGCGCCTCGGCGCCCTGGGCCGAGGGCGTGTGGAAGAAGCGCGAGTCGATCCACTCGGTGAAGGGCGCCGCGACGTAGATCGAGCTGTAGGTGCCCGCCACCACGCCGACGATCATGGCCCACGCGAAGTCGCGGATGACGCCCGTGCCGATGATCGCGAAGGCCGCGACCGAGAGCACCACGGTGGTCGACGTGAGGATCGTGCGCGAGAGCATCTCGCTCACCGAGAGGTTGATCACCTCGAGCATGCGGGCGTTCTTGCGCCGCGCGAGGTTCTCTCGGATGCGGTCGTACACGATGATCGTGTCGTTCATCGAGTAGCCCACCACCGTGAGGATGGCCGCCACCGTCGAGATGGTGACCTCCTTGCGGGTGACGACGAAGAACCCGAGGGTCACGAGCGAGTCGTGCGTGAGCGCGAGGATGCCGCCCGGCGCGAAGCGCAGGTCGAAGCGGAAGGCCACGTAGATCATGATGAACACGATCGAGTAGGCCACCGCGCGCACGGCCGCGTCGCGCAGCTCCTTGCCGGCCTTGGGCGACACCCACACGCTGGCGTTCAGGCGCCCGTCGACGCCCACGCCGCCCTGGTCGCGCGAGGCCGTGAGCTGGCGAAAGATCCGGTCGCCGACGCCCACGAGGGGCACCTGCCAGCGGTGCTCGTCGCGCGCGCCCATCTGCACGGCGGCCTCGCCGCGCACGTTGGCGCCCGACTCGCGGAGCAGCGTCGCGACCTCGGTGGCGCTCGGGTCGGCGCCGTTGATCTGCACGACGAGGTGGTCGCCGCCGGGCGAGAGGCGGAAGTCGCCGAGCGTGGCGTGGTCGGGGCGCTCGCCGAGGCGGCGCGTGAGCTCGCGCTGGATCTGGTCGCGCTCGCGCGGCGCGAGGGACGAGGTCTTCTCGACGCGGATGATGTACTCGTTCGAGCGCGCGGAGTTCTGCGTGGGCACGACCTCGGGGCGCTCGTTGCCCATGCGCTCGAGCGCGCTGCGGATGTCGTCGGTCGACACCGGGCCGTTGAACTGCACCGTGAGCTCGGTGCCGCCCAGGAAGTCGATGCCGTAGCGCGGACCGGGCTTCCAGATGAGCACCAGCGAGAGCACCGACACGAGCACCGAGAAGGCGATCCAGTATCGCCGGATGCCCATGAAGTCGTAGACGCGAGTGGTCTTGATTTCCATGTCAGCCCTGCGCCTTCTTCTGCGCGCTCACGCCGAGGAGGCTCTTCACCTTGAGGCCCTTCACGAGCCAGTCGAAGACGACGCGCGTGGCGAAGACGCCCGTGAAGAGGTTGGCCATGATGCCGATGAGCAGCGTCACGGCGAAGCCCTTCACCGGGCCGGTGCCGTACTGCAGGAGCACGACGCCCGAGATGAAGGTCGTGATGTGCCCGTCGAAGATGGCCGTGAAGGCGTGGTTGTAGCCCGCGTCGACCGCCGCGCGGATCGACTTGCCCGCGTGGAGCTCCTCGCGGATGCGCTCGTTGATGAGCACGTTGTTGTCGACGCTCATGCCCACGGTGAGCGCGAGGCCCGCGAGGCCCGGCAGGGTGATCGTGGCGCCGAAGAGGGCCAGCGCCGCGAGCTGCAGGAGCAGGTTCATCAGCACCGCGCCGTTGGCGATCCAGCCCGCGGAGCCGTAGTAGACGGCCATGAACGCGAGCACGAGGCCGATGCCCACGAGCATCGCGTTGCGCGCGTGGCGGATGGTGTCGGAGCCGAGCGTGGGGCCGATGAAGTCCTGCTTGCCCTCGGAGAGCGGGGCGGGCAGCGCGCCGGCGCGCAGCACCACCATGAGCTCGTTGGCCTCCTTGAGGAGCGTGCGGGGGTCTTCGGCGCCGAGGGTGATCGACGCGTTGCCGCCCGAGATGCGCTGGCGGATCACCGGGGCCGAGTTCACCCGCTCGTCGAGCACGATGGCGAAGCGCTTCTTGACGTTCTCGTTGGTGACGCGGTCGAAGACCTCGGCGCCGCGGCGGTTGAACTGGAGCTGCACGTAGGGGTGCCCGTCCTGCGGGTCGAGCGACACCTGCGCGTCGGAGATCATCGAGCCGTCGACCTGCGCGACCGAGAACACGGTGTACGTGCGCCACGCCTCGGGCGCGCCCGGCGCCGCGTCGCCGCGGTCGGCCTTGCCCATGAGAATCTGCCGCCCCTCGGGCACGAACGGGCGGAGCTGGTCGAGGTAGGTCTGGAGCTTCTGCCGCGCGTCGGCGCCCGTCGCGAGCAGGTACGAGGCCATCACGTTGCGCCCGCGGCCCGCGGTCGTCGCCTCGGTCTGGAGGGTGATCCCCGCGGGCAGCGCCGGGGGCGTCGCGCCCTCGCTCGGCGGGGTGACGCCCTGGGGCACGTGCCCCTGGGTCACGTCCTGCAGCACGGTGCTCTCGTCGTCGAGGATCTTGAACTCGAGGCGCGCCGTGCGGCGGATGATGTCCCGGATGCGGTTGAACTCGCCCTCGTTCTGGCCGGGCACCTCGACGACGATGGTCTCGCCGCGCGCGGTGATCGAGGTCTCCTTGATGGCGAGCTCGTCGACGCGGTTCGAGATGGTCTCGATGGCCTGGTGCACCGCGGTGTCTTCGAGCTGCGAGACCTCCTCCTGGCGGAGGCTCAGCACCACGGTGTTGCCCGACTGGCTCACGCGCACGAGGCCGCGGCGGCTGAGAAAGTCGCTCGAGATCTTCGACACGTCGGCGGCGTCACGGAAGCGCACGCTGAACTGACGGTTGTTCGGCAGCGCGGTGAGCGTCACGCGCTGCGCGAGCTGCGTCACCTCGTCGGGCGTGAGCCGGTCCTGGCCGCGGTGGATGTGGAAGTCGCGCGCGAGCTGCTCGCGCACGTCCTCCATCTGGCGGTTGCGCCGCTCGCCGATCGCCTGCCCGATCTGCACGTCGTACGACAGGCGCGCGCCGCCGCGGATGTCGAGCCCCTCGTTGAGCCGGAAGGGGATGTGCGCCTTGGCCCACGGGGTCGCGAGCTGCGGGATGTTCGGCCAGAGGATCACGAACGACGCCACGACGGACGCCAGGACGAGTCCGAGCCGCCAGTACCAGCCACGGTTCATCGGACGACGCTCCTCAGGACTTCTTCTCGACGGTGGCCGTCTCCGCCGACTTCTCGGCGGGCTTGTCGGCGGCCTTGTCGGCGGGCTTCTCGTAGCGGGTCTCGACCGACGCGCGGGTGAACTTCATCCGCACCTTCTCCGAGACCTCGAGCACCACCTCGTGGTCGTCGATGCCCGTGATCGTCCCGATGACGCCGCCGCGGGTGACGACGCGGTCGCCCTTGCGGAGCGACTTGTTGAGCTCCTCCTGGTCCTTGCGCTGCTTGCTCATCGGGCGAAAGACCATGAGGTAGAAGATCACGCCGAAGAGCAGCAGCGGCAGCATGCTCCCGAAGGGCGACGGCGACCCGCCCTGGCCGGGCGCGCCGTGGCCCCCCGAGGGCGCCTGACCGGAGCCCGAGGGCGAGGCCCCCACCTGCGCGATGAGGTGCACGAACGAGCGCCCGTGGAGGGCGTGCAACGGTGACAGGTCGTTGGGAATCATTCGGTGCCTTGAGTCTCGTGCGGCCCCCCGTCGCAACGGTGTACTGCGGAAGGGTCGCGGTGGTGGGGTTCGCGCGCTCGGTGACGGGTCTCGCCGTAGATCGGATGGCCCCGGCGTGAGCGGCGCTGCTAGCACGCGGAAAGCCGCGCGGTCAACAGTGCCTCTCGGCCGCGCGGCGCGCCACCCGCGCGGTGACACGCGGGTGCTAGAGTCGCCCGGTGAACCGGCCGGCCTTCTCCGTTGTTCCGCTCGTGTTCGCGCTCGCGGGCTGCCCCTCGCCGAAGCCCCCCGACGACGCGGCCGGAGACGCGATCGTAGCCCTGGGCACCGCGGACCTCGGCACGGGCCAGCTCGCGTGGGAGCCCCTCGCGCCCTCGGGCACCCACGTGGAGCTCATTCACGGCCCGCAGGGCGGCTATCACATCTTCGGCCGCGTGCGCTTCGACCGCCTGGGCCCCGACGTCTACGTGCGCTTCCGCGTCACGCCCTCCGCGGGCGGAGCTCCGCTCAACGACCCCACCGAGCGCGTGCACCTCGTCGAGGGGCGCAACCTCATGCGCACGGCCGCGGGCTGGGAGGCCGCCAACGCCATGCTCGTCGTGCTGACGGCGGTGCACGGCCCCGCCGAGGTCGTCGGGAGGAGCTTTCGCCTCGAGGCCACGATCACCCCCTCGCCCGCGGTGCCCGAGACCCCCGGCGTGACCGTCTCGCGCGACATCGTCATCGTCGACGAGACCTGAAAACAAGGGCCCGCGCGAGGGCGCGGTCGGCCGGCCACCGACCTTCTGACCCGAGGTTCGCTGGGGCACTGGCCGCGTTTTCGATTCGGATGATAGACTCGCGCCGTGGCTGCAAATCTCTACAAGCCTCGCCCCACGACGTCGATGCTCCGGGCGCAGGGCGCCGACGCGAACAACAACCATCAGAACCTTCGCTCGCTCAGCCCCGGCTCGCTGGTCATGGGCCGGTACACCGTGCAGAAGGTGATCGGACGCGGGGGCATGGCGACGGTCTACCTGGCGAAGAACCAGGAGACCGAGCGGCTCGTGGCGCTCAAGATCCTCGACCCCGAGATCTCGAACGACCCGAGCTACGTCGAGCGCTTCAGGCGCGAGGCGCGCGCGGCGGGGCGCATCCGCAGCGACCACGTGGTGGCCATCTACGACCTCGGCACGGATGAGAGCGGCACCCTCGTGCTGGTGATGGAGTACCTCGAGGGGCAGACCGTGCAGCAGGCGCTGCGCAACGGCCGGCTGCCGCTGCAGCGCGCGATGATCCTCGGGCGCCAGCTCTGCGAGGGCCTCGCGGCCGCGCACGAGAACGGGGTGATCCACCGCGACCTCAAGCCCGCCAACCTCTTCGTCGAGAAGCTCACCGGCGGCGCCGAGAAGCTCAAGATCCTCGACTTCGGCATCTCGAAGCTCGCCGAGGCGTCGTCGCAGGAGCTCACGCGCGCGGGCCAGACGCTCGGCACGCTCGCGTACATGGCGCCCGAGCAGATCCGCGGCGCGGTGAAGGGCAACGACCCGCGCATCGACCTCTACTCCGCGGGCGTGTCGCTGTTCCTGATGTTCACGGCCAAGCGGCCCATCGACGCCGAAGACACCGTGCAGCTCCTGCAGGCGGTGCTCGAGAAGCCGCCGCTGACGCTCGCGCAGGCCACGGGCGTCGACTTCCCCCCCGCCGTCGAGCAGTTCATCGCGCGCGCGCTCCAGAAGGACCCCACGCGGCGCTACCAGTCGGCCCTCGAGATGCGCGACGCGCTCCTGCACGCGGCCCACGACGCGCAGATCGACGCCATCGCGCACTTCTCGTCGCCCACCGGCGCCGCGCCCTCGATGACCCAGCCCTCGCGGCCGCAGAGCGCGCCCCAGAGCGTGCCCGACATCGGCGCGTCGACCGTGATGGAGCCCGCCCCCACCTTCACGCCGCCCTCGGGCGTGATCGTCGCGGGCGCCGACCCGTCGGCCCCCTCGGCGCCCCTCGTGCTCCCCTCGTTCGACGACGACGACGAGGAGGGCAAGACCGAGGTGCGCGTGCCCGGCGGCATGCAGACCAGCGGCCCCTCGTCGCCCCTGCCCCTCGCGGGTCGCCGCCCCACCGGCGCCAACCTTCCCGCGGT
>JBDHVF010000070.1:0-17232 GCA_039809605.1 Polyangiales bacterium
AGCACCGGCGCGCGCACGAGCGGCAGGAGCCAGCGCAGGTCGCACGCCGCGTTGAGCCTGAGCTGCGCGACGGCGTGGCCGGGCGACGTGGCCGAGCGGAGGTACTCGCCGAACCACGCGCGGAAGTCGTCGTCGCCGGCCATCGAGGGCGCCTCGGCGTCGGCGAAGAGGGGCTCGCCCCAGTGCTTGCGGATGCGCTCGATCGCGCCGTCGAGGAAGGCCGGGTCGAGGCCGCCGGGGTAGCCCGGCGTGGCGAGCATGCGCACGCTGCCGTTGAAGCACACCACCGCCCGCGCGCGCTCGGGGAAGAGCGCCGCGAAGAGCAGGCACGTCGCCGCCCCCTCGCCCACGCCCACGAGCGCCGCGCGCTCGACGCCCGCGGCGTCGAGCACGGCGAGGGGGTCTTCGATGCGGGGCTGGAGCGTGGGCGCGCCGGCGACGCGCTCGGAGAGGCCCGTGCCGCGCTTGTCGAAGAGCACCACGCGCCCGAGGCCCGCGAGCGCGCGGAGCCACGCGGCCATCTTCGGGTGACGCCACCCCTGGTCGAGGTGCGACACGCGCCCGAGGTGCACGAGCACGTCGTCGCGCCCGGCGCCGAAGACCTGGTAGGCCACGCCGAGCTCGCCCACGTACGCGTAGCGCGTGCCCGGCGGGCGCTCGGTGGGCGACGAGGGCGGCGGCGAGAACGCCGGGGGCGCCGCGCGCGGCGTCGCGGAGGCGTCGCTGCTCTGCGAGGCGGCGCGCGTGTGGCTGACCTCTCCGGGCGCGGCCTCGGCCTCGCGCATCGTCTGGGTGATGAACGCGTACGCGCGGCGCCACGCGTGGGTGGTCTCGACGTCGTGCTGCGGGTCGAGGTCGGCGAGGGCCGCGACCACGGCGTCGCCGAGCGCGGCGTACCCCGGGGCGCCGAGGCGATAGGGCGCGTGGCGGCGCCCGAGGTCGCGGAGCACGGGCACGAGCCGCTCGTGGTCGCCGAGGCTCTCGACGGAGAGCTGGAGCGCCTGACGGAGCTTGCGGCGCTGTCCGTCGAGGTCCGCGGGGAAGAGCGCGCGCAGGTCGGGCCGCGCGGCGAAGAGGTGCTCGTAGACGCGGGCCGTGAACGCGTCGCCGTGCGAGAGGGCGCGCCGAAACGAGCCCCCGAGGAGCGTCGCGTCGGGGTCCTCGCGCAGCGGCGCGGCGGCGGCGTGGGCAGGCACGAAGAGCGCGCAGATGCGATCGAGCGACGCGGCGAGCTCGTCGGCCGACGCGGGGCGCTCCTCGGGCGCGCGCCGCAGGCACCGGTCGATCACGTCGGCGAGCGAGGGGAGCACGTCGGCGCAGCGCGTTCGCACGGGGGGCGCGTCGAGGTGCAGCACGGCCTCGGCCTGCACCGTGCGCCGCTCGCCGCCGTGGGGGAGCGTGCCCGTGAGGAGCTCATAGAGCACCAGGCCGAGGGCGTAGAGGTCCGAGCGCTCGGTGGCCTCCTCACGGCGCCACGCCTCGGGCGGCAGGTACGCGGGCGTGCCGAGCAGCGCGCCGGCGTGGGTGAGGTGCGCGGGCGCGGTCTCGCCGGGCAGCGTGCGCGCGTTCACGTCGACGAGGGGCTGCGCGGGCGCCGGGGCCTGCGAGGGCGACGGCGTCGCGCCGGCGAAGCGCGCGAGCCCGAAGTCGAGGAGCTTCACCTCGCCCGCGGGCGTGAGCATCGCGTTGCTCGGCTTGATGTCCCGGTGGAGCACGCCCGCCCGGTGCGCCGCGGCGAGCCCGCGCGCGAGGCCCGCGCCGATGCGAGCGACGCGGGCCCAGGGCATCGGCGCGCGCAGCCGGTCGAGGTCGTCGCCCTGCACGAACTCGTAGGCGATGTAGGGCCGCCCCTGCACCTCGCCCACGCGGTAGATGCCCACCACGTTGGGGTGCGACAGCCGCGCGATCGCCCGCGCCTCGCGGAGGAACCTCGCGCGCACCGACGGCGACGGGTCGTCGGCCGCGGTGAACTTCAGCGCCACGGGCCGGTCGAGCACGACGTCGTGGCCGAGGAACACCTGCCCCATGCCCCCGCGCCCGAGGGCCCTGACGACTTCGAAATCGTCGAAGCGCCGCGGCCCCTTCCACGCGTCGTCGGAGTCGAGGTCGTGCGCGCCCATCGGCGACGTTGACTCCTAGCGCAAAGCCTCGGCCGCTGTCGATGCTCGTCCACCCGCATCCGGCGCGCGACGCGGCGTGTGATAGCGTCGGTCGCCGCCGTGGGACGCAACCTCACCGAGACCTCCGACGACCTGACGACCGAGGTGCTCCCCGGGGAGCGCCTGCCGCGCCCCGGCGCGCTGGTGCTCTTCTCGGTCGACCACGCGATGCACGCCGCGATCGCCGCGCGCGACGGCGTCGTGGAGCTCGGGCGCGACGCGCTCTCGCCCCTCGGCGCCGCCGACGGTCGCGTCTCGCGCCAGCACTGCACCTGCCGCTGGGAGGGCGGCGCGTGGCGCGTGCGCGACGACGGCAGCCGCAACGGCACCGCGGTCGACGGCCGCCCCTGTGTGGGCGAGGTGCGCGCGGGCGAGCGCTGCGTGGTGCGCCTCGGCGACACCATCGTGTGGCTGGTGCCCGACGTGATGCCCTACGCCGAGCGCCCGGTGCGCGTCGAGGGGCGCGCGGTGGTGGGCGCGGTCATGGCCGCGGTGTACGACCAGATCCGCGCGGCGGCCGCGGGGCGCGTGCTCCACGTCACGGGCCCGAGCGGCGCGGGCAAGGAGCTCGCCGCGCGCGCCTTTCACGACCTCGGCCCTGCGCCGAAGGGGCCCTTCGTGGCGATCAACTGCGCGGCGATCCCCGAGGGCGTGGCCGAGCGGGTGCTCTTCGGGGCGCGCAAGGGCGCGTTCTCGGGCGCCCACGCCGACGCGCAGGGCCACATGCAGGAGGCCGACGGCGGCACGCTCTTTCTCGACGAGGTGGGCGAGCTCGACGCGTCGGTGCAGGCCAAGCTCCTGCGCGCCCTCGAGACGCGCGAGGTGATCCCCGTGGGCGCGTCGCGCGCGCAGTCGGTCGACGTGCGCTTCTGCTCGGCCACCCACCGCGACCTGCGCGAGCGCGTCGCCGACAAGCGCTTCCGTGAGGACCTCTACTTCCGCATCGGGCGCCCCGCCGTGGCGATCCCGCCCCTGCGCGAGCGCCGCGAAGAGATCCCGCTGCTCGTCGAGCGGGAGCTCCTGCCCGAGGGCGCCGCGGCCCACGCCTCGCTGGTCGAGCAGTGCATGCTGCGCGCGTGGCCGGGCAACGTGCGCGAGCTCCTCGTCGAGGTGGCCGCCGCGGGGCGCGCCGCGAAGGTGCGCGGCGAGGCGCGGGTGCGCGCGGGCGACCTCGCGCCCGCCGCGGGCGTCGGGTTCACCACCGAGGAGCGCGCCGAGCGCGCGGAGCGAAGCGACTCCCCCGCGACGCCCTCACCCGCGCCCGCGGCGCGCAAGGCGCTGCCGCCGCGCGACGAGATCGAGGCCGCGCTGCGGCGCAACAACGGCCTCGTGGCGACGACGGCGCGCGACCTCGGGGTGCACCGCAACCAGCTCCGTCGCTGGCTCGCGGCCGAGGGCGTCGACCCGCGGAGCTTCGGCGACGGCTCCGCCGACGACGAGGGGTGAGGGTCAGTTCGCGGCGAAGTAGTCGGCCACCGCGTCGGCCACGGCGGCGCCGAAGTTCGTGATGACGTACGCGGTCTGCTCCAGGTGCAGGCCGCGGCCGCTCACCGCGAGGCGGTTCACGACGTTGCGGCTCGACGTGCCGCCCACCGACGTGCCCGCGGGGAAGGCCTGCACCGTCACGTTGCCCCCGCCCGGCACCGCCGAGAGGGCCGTCTGGATCGCCGCGATGACCGCGTCGCGCGTCGCGTCGGTCACGCCGCCGCCGACGAAGACCTTCTGGCACGACGAGCCCCCGCTCGCGCAGCCCGCGGTGCCCGACGACATCGCGTGAAAGGCCACCGCGCGGTCGAAGCGCCCGCCCGTGCGCGACTGCGCGATGTCGTTGAGCCGCGGAAAGCTCGCCAGGCTGATCTCGGTCGCCGTCGTGTGCCACACGTCGTGCGCGTCGCCGCCCGCGGCCGTGTCGAAGCCCGCGGCGGCCCACACCGAGCACCCGCCGCCGTCGCTCGCGAGGCGCAGGCCCACCTCCTGCGCCTGCAGGTCGGTGCCGTCGGCGTCGACGGTGCCGCCGTGCGGCGCGAGCGCGAGGCAGCTCCGGCCCGACGCGAGGTTGCCCGTGCGCAGCTCCGACCGCTCGGCGAGGTCGCCCGCGGCGCTCACGGCCGCGCGCCACGTGGCCCAGGTCGTCTGCGAAGTGTACGCGGCGTTGTTCGCCACGGTGGCCGTGAGCGTCACCGCCGCGTTGGCCGTGAGGTTCTTGTCGGCGATCGCCTGACGGGTCATCACGATCTGGCTCGCGTTGGGCGAGGTCTGGTTCGCCACCACCGTGCACACGGCGTAGTGGGTGTCGTCGAGCTGCACGCGCACCTGCTGGGGCGCGGTGAGCCCGAGCGCCGTCACCGCCGCCGCGGGGATGGCGCAGTGCTCGTCGATGTTGCTCCCGCTGAGCGGCCGCGTCGCGAACGACTCGTTCGCGACGAGCGTGAGGCCCGTCACCTGCGGCGCGAGGGTGACCGCCGCGGCGCCCGAGAGGGTCGCGTCGGGCGCGCCGCACGCGGTGAGGCAGAGGGTCGAGGCGAGCGAGGCGAGGCGGAGGGTGCGCTTCATCGGGGTGCTCCTTGGTGGTGAGAGCCGTGCAGGCTCGCGGCGCCTCATCGCAAGGCGCGGACCACTCCGTCACCCCGTATTTTCAAGCGGATTCACGCGGTGGCCGCGGGCGCGTGCCATGGCACGGTGCCAGGCGCTACCGCGCGGGCGGCCTGCGCGTGGTGGTGGCCCGCGTCTGCGGGCGCGTGGTGGCCCGCGGCGGGCGCTCGGTCTTCGAAGCCGGGGGCGCGCCGTCGCCGAGCAGCGGCTTGAGGGCCTCGCCGGTGAACGACCCCTTCGCGCGCGCGATGACCTCGGGCGGCCCCGCGGCCACGATGCGCCCGCCTCCGTCGCCGCCGTCGGGGCCCACGTCGATGACCCAGTCGGCGCGCTTGACCACGTCGAGCTGGTGCTCGATCACCACCACGGTGTTGCCCTGGTCGACGAGGCGCTCGAGCAGGGTCATCAGCGTCTCGGTGTCGCTGAGGTGCAGGCCCGTCGTGGGCTCGTCGAGCACGTAGAGCGTGCGGCCCTGCGCGCGCCGCGCGAGCTCGCGCGCGAGCTTCACGCGCTGCGCCTCGCCGCCCGAGAGCGTCGTCGCGGGCTGGCCGAGGTGCAGGTACCCGAGGCCCACGTCGCGCAGGGTGATGAGCAGGTCGCGGATGCGCGGCAGCGCGTCGAAGACGCCGATGGCCTCGTCGACGGTCATCGAGAGCACGTCGGCGATCGAGTACCCGCGGTACTTCACCGCGAGCGTCTCGCGCTCGTAGCGCGTGCCCTCGCACGCCTCGCAGGGCACGAGCACGTCGGGCAGAAAGTGCATCTCGACGCGCAGCACGCCGTCGCCCTGGCAGCTCTCGCAGCGGCCGCCCTTGACGTTGAAGCTGAAGCGCCCGGGCTTGAAGCCCCGCGCCCGCGCCTCGGGCACCTGCGCGAAGACCTCGCGCAGGAGGGCGAAGACGCCCATGTACGTCGCGGGCGACGAGCGCGGCGTGCGGCCGAGCGGCGTGGCGTCGACGGCCACGAGGCGGTCGATCTGCTCGGCGCCCTCGAGCGCGTCGAGGGGCGCCGCGGGGGGAGCGGCCCCCTGGAGCCGCGCGCGCACGTGCGGCACGAGCGTGCCGAGGATGAGCGAGCTCTTGCCCGAGCCCGACACGCCCGTGATGGCCACCATGCACCCGAGCGGCACGTCGACCGACACGTCGCGCAGGTTGTGGAGCTTCGCGCCCCGGAGCTTGAGCGCCCCCTTGGCCTCGCGGCGCGTCGCGGGCACGGGCACCGAGCGGGTGCCTGCGAGGAAGGGCCCCGTGATGCTGTCGGGCTGCCGCGCGAGGTCCGCGGGGGTGCCGACGCCCACGACCCTGCCGCCGTGCGCGCCCGCGCCGGGGCCGAGGTCGACCACCCAGTCGGCCGCGCGGATGGTCTCGAGGTCGTGCTCGACCACGAGCACCGAGTTGCCGCGGTAGACGAGCGCGCGCAGCGTGGTGAGGAGCCGCGCGGCGTCGCGCGGGTGCAGGCCCACCGAGGGCTCGTCGAGCACGTAGAGCACGCCCACGAGCGCGCTGCCGATCTGCGTGGCGAGGCGCACCCGCTGGCCCTCGCCGCCCGAGAGCGTCGACGCCGGGCGCGAGAGCGACAGGTACGCCACGCCCACGTCGTCGAGGAACTGGAGCCGCGACACGATCTCGCTCTGCACGCGCGACACCACGGGCCGCACGCGCGCGGGCAGGTCGAGCCCGAGGCAGAACGCGCGCAGGTCGCGCACCGGCAGAGACGACAGGTCGGCGATGGTGCGCCCCGCGAGGCGCACCGAGAGGGCCTCGGGGCGCAGGCGGGTGCCGTGGCACGCGTCGCAGGGGGCCTCGGTGGTGCCGCGGATCTCGTCCTCGTCGGCCTCGTCGCCGTCGTCGTCGTCGCGCCCGCGGCCCCGCGCGCCCGCGCGGTTCTTTCGCTCGAGCAGCGCGAGCACGCCGGGGTAGTTGTCGCCGTCGCCGTAGAGGATCTCGTCGCGGGCGCGCGGGGGCAGCGACTCCCACGGGGCGTAGAGGTCGATGCCGATGCCGCGGGCGTACGAGTCGAGCTCGCGCGGCAGCGCCCCCTTGCGCCACGGCGCCAGCGCGCCCTCTCGCAGCGAGAGCGAGGGGTCGGGCACCAGCCTCGCGAGGTCGGCCACCTCGCGCACCCCGAGGCCCCCGCACACCGGGCACGCCCCCGCGGGCGAGTTGAACGAGAAGAGCTGCGGCTCCACGGGCGGCAGCGTGATGCCGCAGTCGGCGCACGCGAAGCGCTCCGAGAGCAGGAGCTCCTCGCGGTCGGCGGGCGCCACGCGCACGAGGCCCTGGCCCTGCTTGAGCGCGAGCTCCACGGCGTCGAGCACGCGCGAGCGCACGCCCTCCTTGATCGCCACGCGGTCGATCACGAGGTCGATGTCGTGCGAGGCGCGCGCGTCGAGGGTGATCTCTTCGCCGAGGTCGCGCACGGCGCCGTCGACGCGCACGCGCACGAAGCCCTCGCGGCGCCACGACTCGAGCAGGTCGGCGTGGGCCCCGCGCTGCCCGCGCACCGCCGGGGCGAGAATGCTCACGCGCGCCCCCTCGCCGAGCGCGAGCACCTGGTCGACCATCTCGCTCACGGTGCTGGCCCGCACGGGCTTGCCGCACTGCGGGCAGAAGGGCTCGCCCGCGCGGGCGTAGAGCAGCCGGAGGTAGTCGTCGATCTCGGTGACCGTGCCCACCGTGGAGCGCGGGTTGCGCGCGAGCGTGCGCTGCTCGATGGCGATGGCCGGCGAGAGCCCCTCGATGTGGTCGACGTCGGGCCGCGCGATGGGGCCGAGGAGCTGGCGCGCGTACACCGACAGCGACTCGACGTAGCGGCGGCGCCCCTCGGCGTAGATGGTGTTGAACGCCAGCGAGCTCTTGCCCGACCCCGACGGGCCCGTCACCACGACGAGCCTCCCACGTGGGATGTCGACGTCGACGGACTGGAGGTTGTGGGTGCGCGCGCCGCGCACGACGATGAAATCCATGGTCGAGCCTGGCATTCTGCGGCCGAGCGCGCCGGAGTTCAATCGTTCCGTGAGGCGCGGCGGTTGCGCGGAAAGTCAGTGGCGAAAGAGCAGCAGCCGCAGGCCGTTCAGCACGACGACCATGGTGCTGCCCTCGTGGAGCACCACCGCGTGGCTGATGCGCACCCAGCCGAAGATCGACGCGAGGATGAGCACGGCGCTCACCCCGAGGGAGATGGCGAGGTTGACGCGCACCGTGCGGTTGGCCTCGCGCGCCAGGGCCACCGCGAAGGGGAGCTGCCGCAGGTCGTCGCTCATCAGCACCACGTCGGCCGTCTCGAGCGCCACGTCGGAGCCCGCCCCGCCCATCGCCACGCCCACCGACGCGGCCGCGAGCGCCGGCGCGTCGTTCACGCCGTCGCCCACCATGGCGACGCCGCCCTCCTTCGCGAGCTCCTTGAGGGCCGTGACCTTGCCCTCGGGCATGAGCGGCGCGCGCGGCTCGTCGATGCCCACCTCGCGGCCGATCGCCGTCGCCACGCGGAGGTTGTCGCCCGAGAGCATCACCGTGCGCTTCACCCCGAGCGCCCGGATGCGCGTGAGCGCGTCCTTCGCCTCGGGGCGCAGCGTGTCGGCCACGCCCATCACCCCCACGAAGTCGAGGCCCTTGCGCACGACCATGGTGGTCTGCCCGGCGTCCTGCATCCGTGACACCTCGGCCTTCACGGCCTCGGGCACCTTCGCGGCGTCGAACAGGTCGAGGCTCCCGATCGCCACGGCCTTGCCGCCCACCATCGAGCGGATGCCCTTGCCGTGCACGGCCTCGCAGCCCGTGGCCCGCGCGGGCTCGATGCCCCGCGCCTTCGCGCCCTCGACCACGGCGCGCGCGAGCGGGTGCGACGAGAGCGACTCGACGCCCGCGGCCGTGGCGATGACGTCGGCCTCCGAGGCGCCCGGCGCCGTCCACACCGAGACGAGCTTCGGGCGACCGAGGGTGAGCGTGCCGGTCTTGTCGAAGGCCATCGACGCGACGGTGCCGAGCTCCTCGAGGTGGGCGCCGCCCTTCATGAGAACGCCGCCGCGGGCCGCGCGCGCGACGGCCGAGAGCACCGCCGCGGGCGTCGAGATGGCGAGCGCGCAGGGCGAGGCCGCCACGAGCAGCGACATCGCGCGGAGGAGCGACGCGGTCACCGCGCCCGTGAAGCCGAGGGCGTGACCCGCGCCGTCGGTCAGCGTCGAGATCCCCGTCTGGTGGAGCACGACGAGCGCGACCGCGAGCGCGGGCGCCGCGGCGAGGATGATGGGCGCGAAGCGCTGCTCGATCTTCTTGGTGAAGCGCTGCGCCTTGCCCTTGCGCCCCTCGGCCTCGGTCACGAGGTCGATCACCTTCGCGATGGCCGACTCGTTCGAGAGCTTCGTCACCTCGACCTCGAGGGCCGACTCGGCGTTGATGGTGCCCGCGAAGACCGTGTCTCCGGGGCCCTTCGAGACGGGCACCGACTCGCCCGTCACCGTCGACTGGTCGAGCGAGGAGCGCCCCTCGCGGATCACCCCGTCGAGCGGCACGCGGTCGCCCGGGCGCACGGCGATGCGGTCGCCGCGGCGCACCTCTCCGACGGGCACCTCGACGAGCTCGCCGTCGCGGCGCACGCGCGCGGTCTCGGGGCGCAGCTTGCCGAGGGCGTCGATGGCCCTGCGGGCGCGCTCGAGGGCGCGGTGCTCGAGCGCGTGCCCGAGGCTGAAGAGAAAGAGCAGCAGGCCCGCTTCGAACCACGCCCCGAGCACCGCGGCGCCCACGGCCGCGAGCACGGTGAGCGTCTCGATGTCGAACTTCAGGAGCTTCACCGACGTGAGCGCGCCGCGCACGGGGAAGAACCCCGCCGCCGCGGCCGCCGCGCCGTAGAGCACCTTCGGCACGACGGGCGGCAGGCCCGTGAGGTGCTCGACCGCGAGGCCCGCGGCGAGCACGACGCCCGCGGCGATCGAGAGGGGCACCTCGAGCTTCGGGGCGAGGCCGCCGCCGTGCGAGTGGCTGCAGCACGCGTGGCCCGTCTCGGGCTCCTCGAGCTCGAACCCGAGCGCCTCGACGCGCTTCTCGACGGCGCGCGGCGACGTCGCCTCGGCGTCGTACTCGACGAAGAGCCGCTCGGCCGCGTACGCGACGTTGGCCTCGAGCACGCCGGGCATGCGCCCGAGGGCGTACTCGATGTGATAGCCCGCCTGGGCGCTGTCCATGCCGCGCACGAACCAGCTCTTCGCCTTGTAGCGCCGCGCGATCTCGGCGCCCGACGCGCGCACGAGGGCCACCACCTCGTCGAGCGCCCCCTTCGCGGGGTCGTAGTGGATGCAGACCTCGGCCCAGCCCTGGTCCCTGCGGATGTGGATGTCGGAGATGCCCGCGCGCCTGTCGATGTGCGCCTCGAGCTTCTCGAAGCGCCCCACCTCGTTGCTCTCGTCGGGCAGCACGAAGCTCAGCTCGAGCTGACACGCGGTGGTGCCGTCCTCCGCGGGGCGCTGGCCGACGGGCCGCTCCTTGTGCTCGTGCTCGTGGTCGTGGTCGTGCCCCCCGTGGTCGTGGTCATGACCGCAGCCCTCGCCGTGCTCGTGGCCCGCGTGGTCGTGCTCCGCGTGGTCGTGCTCGGCGTGGTCGTGGCCCGCGTGGTCGTGGTCATGGCCGCACCCGGGGCCGTGCTCGTGCGCGTGGTCGTGATCGTGGTGGTGGCTGTGATCGTGGCCGTCGCCGTCGCTCATCGAGTCGGTCCTTCGGGTGCGGTCATGCGGTGTGGTCTCTCAGTGGTGCCCGCTCGGGTCGCCGACGTGCCCCTCCTCGTGCTCCTCCTGGTAGCCGCTGGTGCGGCGGAACCGGGGGGAGCCGACCTGGAGCTCGTCCTCGTTCTCGTCCATGTGCAGGTGGAACTCGGTGCCGCGGTCCATGGGCGTGTCGAGGATGTTCACGGGCTGGAGCGTCTGGTAGACGGGGTCGAAGGGGCAGGTCGACCAGCGCGAGACGACCGAGATGGCGCCCTCCTTCTTGAGGGCCGCGCACTGGGCGAGGTAGCGCTCCTCGCGCGGGGTCGTGCGCCACGCCTTGCGCACCCAGAACTCGCGGATCTCCTGCTCGCCGAACTTGGTGTTCTTCAGGTCGCGCACGGCGTCGGGCTCCGAGAGGAACCACCGCTCCTCCTGCGGGATCTGACGGCCCGTGGCGTTGACGCCCACCATCGCCGACGAGCGCAGGAGCTCGGGCATCGCGATGAACTGCCCGACGAGGAAGTGGTCCGCGAGGGCGTCCCACAGCCGGTTCTCGGCCTCCTCGTGCGTCTGCAGGGGCACGTCGTGACCCATCGACACGGCCATGAGCTGCTGCGTGCTGAAGGCCACCTTCGACTGCGCGCGCGCCCACATCTGGGCGAGGTCCGAGAGGTAGCCCTTCACGTCGTCGGGCGGGGCCACGCCGCACGTCTGGATCGACTGGAGGTACGCGCCGAGCCGCTGCTGCCCGATCGCGTCGAGGGCCTGGGCCGCCGCGTGGATGCCCTTGAGGTGCACGAGCGGGCACTTGCCCTGCGCCTCGACGCGCGGCCCGAGCGGCAGCGGCAGCGGGCGCTGCGCGACGTAGCGCGGGTTGGCGAGCGCCTCCCACGCGGCCTGCACGAACTGGGGCACCTGGTTGTAGAGCTCGCGCACCTGGCCGAAGGTCACGAGCGGCAGGTAGCCCACCGTGTCGGGGTCCTCCTTCGCGTCGGAGTCGAGCAGCGTCGTGGCGATCGTCGCGAGGCCGCGGGCGATCCACGTGAACGCCATCGCCTGCTGCTGGTGCTTCGGGCGCGACCAGGGCCCGGTGCCGGGCTCGAGCGGGCGGTTGAGCACCTGCGACTGGAGCGCGGCCTCGAGGTCGTTGATGTGCTGCATCGCGTGGCGGTACGCGTCGAGCTCCGCCTGCGACTTCTCGCCCTTCATGAACGCGTAGAACGCACTGGAGAAAGACATTGCTAGGACCTCATCGGGGGGACGTTGTGGCGGCGCCGCGGCGCCCGGGGGCGTACCGTAACGCCCCCGCGCGCTCGCTGACCAGCGCCGCGGTGACGATGCGCTATCGAACGGTGACGGGGCCGTGGTCGTCGCAGTGGCCGCCGTGCGGGTGGTGCAGGTGGCCGAACACCACGTAGTCGGTGTGGTCGCCGTGGGGGATCGCGTCGTGGCCGCAGCCCGCGCCGTGGGCGTGGTCGGCCTCGTGGGCGCCGCACGCGTGGTCGGGCGTGCACGCGGCCGGGTTGGCGCCGCTCACCGAGAGCGAGTGGCAGTCGGTGTGGTCGCCGTGGGCGTTGTGCAGGTGGCCGTCGTGCAGGTAGTCCACGTGCCCGTCGTGCTCGACGGCCTTGTGCCCGCAGCCCGCGCCGTGGCGGTGGTCGCCGTGGCCGTGGTGGTGCGAGGCGCACTCGTGGCTCGCGTCATGGTCGTGGTCGTGACCGTGGCTGTGGTCGTGGTCGTGTCCGCAGCCGGGCCCGTGTACGTGGTTGCTCATCCTCTGCTCCTCTCGCCGGGCCGCCGCCCGCGCATCGGGGCGATCGTATCCGTCGCGGCGCGGGGGCTGTCAACGGTGGAGATCGCCGCGCGCCCGCGCTAGGCTCGCGCGCATGGCACACGACAGCGACCGCCCGGGCGCGGCCCACCACCACGAATGCGACCACGACTGCCAGACCTGCGGCGCGGCCCCCGTCGCGGGCCTCGCGGCGTGCCCCTACTGCCGCGCGGCGTACGCGGGCGCCGAGCCCGGCGTCACGTGCCCCGGCTGCCAGAGCCTGAGCCTCAAGGGCCGTACGGTCTGCGCGCAGTGCAACGGCTCGCTCACGCGCGCGTGCGTCTTCTGCGGCGCGGCCTTGCTCCTCGACCAGCCGCAGTGCGGCCGCTGCCACGAGCCCTTCGCGGGCGCCGAGGAGCGCAAGCGCGCGCGCGCCGCGGGCCGCGCCCCGACGATGAACGCCGACCCCACCGGCGCCAACATCTTCAACACGCTGAACAACATCCTCAAGAGCTAGGACAGCCTACGTCCCCACGCCGTTGCTCTTCGGGGCGGCGGTGACTTATGGTCCGCGCCGCACTCGCAGCCGTGCGGCGTGGCGTACGCCGACGTACGCGGGTGTGACTTCGAGGTGCACCATGGCGAGCGTGAAGGCGTGGAAGTACGGCGACCCGACGGCCCCTGAGTTCCCGATCGATTTCGAGATCGTGAAGAAGGCCGTGCTGCAGGTCACCGACATCAAGACCAACCACAACAAGTACTACGGCATCGAGCTGCACAGGGGCCTGCTCAAGGGCAAGGCCGTGTTCAGGGTCTTCACGCACTACGGCCGCACCGACGACCTCGAGACCAACCCCAACGCGGGCCAGAAGGAGACGCGCCACGCCGCGACCGAGGGCGAGGCGATGGGGATCTACCTGTCGATCTACGGCGAGAAGACCTCGACCAAGAAGGGCTACAAGGAGCTCGCGCTCGCATCGAGCAAGATCGGGTCGCAGAAGGCCCGCGGCACCTCGGCGGGCGAGATCGATTCGAAGACCGTGCAGAAGCTCGCGGAGCAGAAGGCCGCGCGCGGCGAGGCCCCCGCGGTCAAGCGCTCGAACCTGCACCACCGCGTGCAGGACCTCGTCGCGTGCATCTACGCCGAGGCCACCGAGGCGCTCACCGCCACCGTGCAGGCGAAGATCACCGCGCAGGGCATCGAGACGCCGCTGGGCATCCTCACGCTGGGGCAGATCGAGAAGGGCGAGGAGATCCTTCAGGACCTCTACGCTCTCTTTCAGAAGGGCTCGTCGAACCGCTCGAAGATGGAGGACCTCTCGAGCCAGTTCTACACGATGATCCCGCACCGCATCGGGCGCACCCGCGCGGCCATCGACAGCGCCGTCATCGACAGCCTCGAGGACTTCAACGCCAAGCAGGAGACCCTTCAGCTCATGAAGGACATGCTCCAGGTCAACGGCGACCACGGGAGCGTGCTCTACGACTCGCAGGTCGACGCGAAGTACGACGCGCTCAAGTGCGGCATCCAGTTCGTCGAGCCGGGCACGCCCGAGTTCCAGCGCGTGGCCGACCACGTGATCAAGAGCCAGATCAAGACGAAGAACCTCAAGGTGCTCAACGTCTACACCCTGCGCCGCGAGAACGAGCACCAGGCGTTCACCAACAACATCTCGAACCAGCGGCTGCTCTTCCACGGCTCGCGGATCAAGAACTGGGTGGGCATCCTCTCGCGCGGCATCCTGATGCCGAAGATCGTGGTGAGCCTCGGGGTGAACCGCACCGACGCGGGCTGGCTCGGCAACGGCATCTACTTCGGCGACGCCTCGTGCACGAGCGCGTTCTACACCTCGCCGGGCAAGCAGGGCACGCGCTTCATGGCCCTGGCCAACGTGGCCCTCGGCAAGATGAAGGACTACACCAAGATCACCTACGGGATCACCGCGCCGCCCGACGGGTACCACTCGTGCCACGGCGTGCGCGCGAAGCCCGGCGTGACCTCGCAGTTCGCCGACGACGAGTACGTGATCTACGATCCGCGCCAGCAGCGGCTCGACTACCTCGTCGAGTTCAAGATGTGACGGTCGGGGGGCGCGCGCGCCCACACCAGGAGCAGGACGATGCAGCAGGTGAAGGTGGTACTCGTCGACGTGAACCCGAAGATGGTCGCGGCCTGGCGGGAGGTGTTCGAAGAGCACCCCGAGGTGTCGGTGGTGCAGGGCTCGATGCTCGACCAGAAGGTCAGCGCGTGGGTGTCGCCCACCAACGCGAAGGGCGAGATGGCCGGCGGCCTCGACGGGGTGATCAAGAAGCACTTCGGCCCGAAGATCCAGACGAAGGTGCAGTCGGAGATCGCGCGGCACTACAAGGGCTCGATGCCCGTGGGCTCGGCGACCTGCGTCGAGACGGGCGTGAGCGTGCCGCGCTTTCTCATCTCGACGCCCTCGATGGCCGCCACGAGCGAGGACATCAGCGACACCCTCAACGTGGCGCTCACGTGCTCGGCGGCCTTTCAGATGGTGCACATGCAGAACGCGAAGGAGCCCGGCAGCATCGCCTCGGTGGCCCTGCCGGGCCTGGGCACGGGCACCGGCCGCACGCCCGTGGAGATCTGCGCCGACCTCATGTGGACGGCCTACAACCTCTTTCTCAACCAGCAGTTCACCGACTTCGCCGAGATGCGCGCGGCGCTCGAAGAAGAGCTCGGCTCGCTCGGCAACACCCTCGCGCCCGGCGGCACCAAGGCCGCCAAGCCCGCGCCCGCGGCCGTCGCCCACGTCACGGGCAACGCGCCCGCGGGCCACGTCGCCAAGGGCCCGGTGATCCCCGGCAAGACGGCGGCGGCGCCCGCGGCCCCGAAGCCGAAGGTCATCGACGACTTCGACGACCACGAGTGACACCAGAGGGGCAGAGGCCCCGCCCGGTCAGTCGACGGGCGGGGCGTACTGCGCGCCGGCGTCGTAGAGGCCCGCGAGCGCGCCCCAGCCAGCGCCCAGCAGCGCGAGGAAGAAGATCACCGAGGCCCATTGCACCCGTCGCCCCGCGCGCGGCGACGCGGCGAGGCCGTAGATGAACGCCGAGGTGTAGACGCCGTTGGCGAGGTGGTACGCGGTGCCGAGCACGCCGAGCACGTAGACGATCAGCGTCGGCGGGTGGTGGCGCACGTGCGCCGCGATGTCTTCGAAGGTCTCGTATCCGGCCGCGCTGAACGCGGGCTTGATGCGCGCGAGGTACACGTGCGCGGCGAGAAAGGCCAGGAGCCCCAGCGCCGAGAGGCGCTGCAAGAGGTACTTGAGGTTGCCGAAGAAGCGGTACTGGTTGGGCTGCGTCATGCCGATGCGGCGCAGGCCCCAGAGCACGTGCAGGATCAGCGGCGCGAACACCAGCGCGCTCACCAGCGCGCTCGTCGCGGGCGACTCGTGCCGCGAGACGTGCGCCTCCCAGGCGTTCGCGCGGTCGTCGGCGCTCGACCAGACCCAGAGGTTCTCCCAGAGGTGCCAGGTGGTCCAGACGCCCAGCGGGACGAGGGCCACGATCGACCCGAGGCGGGAGGTCAACAACGCCCCCGCGGGCGCGGGTCGCTCCTCGACAGCAGCCTCCGACATCGCATCTCCTCCGAAGCGCGAACGTCAGCCCATCACGCCGAGGAGCGTGGGGTTGCCGTGGCGGTCGCCGCGTCCGACGCGCTGGCGCACGCGCTCGTCGCCGCCCTCGCGCTGCACCGTGAACGAGAGCGAGAACGCGCGCCCGTCCCACTCGACCGCGTCGATCGAGCGCACCCTGTCGGACTCGGCGAGCACGAGCCCCTCGCCCACGCGCTCGCCGTCGTCGGCGACGCGCGCGAAGTACACGCCCTCGCGCAGCGACGCGGCGACGCCGAACTCACGGCCGTTCCACCCGATGGCGACGCGGCGCGGGTCGTCGACCCCGTCGTGCACGATCGCCACGCGGCCGCGCAGCGCGCCGTGCGCGTCGATGCGCGCGAAGCGGACGCGGCCGTTGTCGCGGTCGGCCCACGCCACCGCGTAGCCGTCGCCCGCCACCGTCACCGCAGGCGCGCCCACGGTCTCTTCGTCGGGAACGATCGTGTGAAGCCTGGTGCCCTGCCCGCGCGCGTGGCGGTCGGCGTCGAGCAGGCCCACGTACACCGACGACATGGGGCCGTCATTCCACGAGACCACGTAGCCGTTGGGGCCGCGCGCGCCGACGATGTTGCGGTGGTTGGCGTCGGGCGTGAAGCGCAGCGAGCCGTCGATCGAGAGCTCGGGCACGGGCACCTGGCTCGCGGGCGCCGCGTCGGGCTGCGCCGCGCGCTCGTCGGGGCGAGCCGCGAGGGCGGCCTGCGCCCCGGTGCCCACCGCGCGCTGCACCCGCTGAAGCTCCTCCCCGGCCTTTCCGCATCCCGCGGCCGCGGCCGCGAGCGCGACCAGCGGCACCACGCTCACGAATCGGGACAGACGAACCATCATGCACCTCGTCGCGTTCACAGGGTCTCGATGTACGTCAAGAGAGGGCAGTCAGAAGGTACGGCGGTTCAAGGCGCCAAGTTAACCACCACCGTGGCGATCCACGAAAGCCCCATCCGTAGCATTCCGCCATTCTCGAGGTGCTCTGGCATTTTGGAATTGACGGATGAACTCGCCTACGTTCCACCGCGTCGCCCCGCGAGCGCACTGGATCATTGCCCGACGGTTGTTCTAGCGTCGCGCGCAACGAATGGACGTGCTCTCCCGCGGGCGTAGCCTGACCCTCCTGGCGCTGGTCGCCGCCTCGGTCGTCACGGCCGAAGTGCTCTTCACCCGCGTGCTCTCGGTCGTCACCTGGTACGGCCTGGCGTTCGTGGTGCTCTCGCTCGCGATGCTCGGGCTCACGCGAGGCTCTCTGCTCGCGGCCCGCGCGCGGGAGCTCCGCGAGCCCCTCGCCCCGTGGGTGGCCGCGCGCCTCGGCGAGATGTCACTCCGCATGCTCGTCGCCACGGCCGTGCTGGTGAGCATGCCCGTGACCTTCGCGCGCAA